>NZ_JAMYLI010000007.1:0-252502 GCF_040317955.1 Mesorhizobium sp. M1342
CTGGCCTCCAATCCAGCCAGCATCTTGAATCACAAACATCCGGCTTTGGGAATCCTACGATTCTCTCAAAATAGGAATCGCTCTAGACGCCGTTCTTTTCGTCAGGCCGATGACCAACCCGGACGCCAGGAGATTATTGGGTTATCCGCGATGCCCAGATTCACTGGCGCGGCCTAAACTCAAGCGCACCCCGATTTATTGGCGGCGTCGCGCCGTTGCAGCTGTTGACTTGGGCCAGCAACTTGAAATCTGAACGAGCAAGCCCGGAGCGCCTCACTGCGTGGGCGCCGATCGAACGACCGTCAGAAAGGTTTTACGAGAACTTGTTCATCGCGTCCTCGTACCGAGCGTGATGGCCTCGGGGCGACGACGGGCCGCACGGTCGACGACACGACCTCTAATCCGGACGCTGAAACAACGCCGCGCGCCAGCATGTCGAACAGCACTGCCGCGATCAGTGAAACAAGAAGGATGAAAAGCGGCGTAACCAGGCGGCGATCCTTGAGCATCTCGCCTATATCGTTGTGCTCGGGAGCCGCGATCCCGACCGAATTTATGGATATGGAGGCGCTGTTGAAAGCAACCGACGCATCCCTTGGCGAAATGCGTCGGTTCCAGAAGCTTATGCGTGGCGGATTTCCGTCCCCAGCACCTTCAAACATTCGCGGATGAACGCAGCAAGCGCCGTCCAGCCTTTGGCAGAAACCATTGTCCCGTCCACATAGGCCTCGGTCGGCGACAGGTCGATATAGGTGCCACCCGCCAGTGTCACCTCAGGCTCGCAGGCGCCGAGTGCTGCGACCTTCTTGCCACGCACCACGCCGTCAACAGCGATCAGGATCTGCACACCGTGGCAGATGGTGAAGATCGGCTTCTTGGCCTCGTGGAAATGGCGCACGATCGCCTGCACGCGCTTGTCGGTGCGGATGTATTCCGGGCCGCGGCCGCCCGCGCAGTAGACGGCATGATATTGATCGAGCTGCCTCTCGGCTTCCGAGAAAGTCTTGTTGATCAGAGCATAGTGGCCGAGCTTTTCGGTGTAGGTCTGGTCGCCCTCGAAGTCGTGCAGCGAGGTCTTGATCAGATCTCCGGCGTTCTTGTCCGGGCATACCACGTGGATGGTGTGACCGACGGCTTCCATGGCTTGCTGATAGACAAAGATTTCGTATTCTTCGGTGAACTCACCGGTCAGCATCAGTATCTTCTTGCCTGGCATGGCTCTTCCTCTCAGTGTTTGAGCTAGGCAGTGCGCGGACCGCGCCCTGCCTTTCGGTGAAATCGGATAGGGTTAGAATGGCGAGTCGGGGAAATAGTATTCCTTGGCGTTGGCTTGGGTGATCAACGGCGCGTCGAGCTTGACGGTGCCACGGACGGGTGCCTGGCCGATCAGGTTGGCGACGGTCATGTAGATCGCGGTCTTGATCATCGACGGTGGATATGGCGTCTCGACCGGCGTCATGGCGTCGCCGTCGATCACCTTCTTGACGATGTCCTTCATGCCGTTGCCACCGAGCGCCAGCTTGATATCGGTCCGGCCCGATTGCTTGACCGCTTCGAGCACGCCAAGCAGCATGTCGTCGTCATTGGCCCAGACCGCATCGATATGCGGGTACTTGGCCAAATAGTCCTGCATCAGCTTGAAGGCCTCGTCGCTGTTCCAATGCGCGTACTGGATGTCGAGAACTTTCAGGTTCGTACCCTTGATCGTGTCCTGGAAGCCCTTGATGCGCTCGTCGTCGATGACGGTCGGAATGCCGCGCAGCACAACGACGTCGCCCTTGCCGCCGAGCTTATCGATCATGAACTTGGCTGTGTTGGTGCCAACCGCGATATTGTCGCCGGCGAGGTAAAGATCCTGGACGGAGGCGTCAGTCAGACCGCGATCGACGACGGTGATGAACGTGCCCATGTCCTTGATAGCCTTGACCGGCTGAGTCAGCTCTTCCGAGCTGTAAGGCAGGATCACCAAAGCATCCAGCTTGCGGCTGGCCGACAGGTCCTCAAGCGCGCTGACCTGCTCCGCCGCGGACGGCGACGTCTTCACGACCACTTCGACGTTCGGGAACGCGGCGTTGATTTCCTTGGCCGCTGCTTGTGCGTGATAGACGATGCCCGCCGTCCAACCGTGGTCGGCTGCCGGTATCGACACCGCGATGACCTTCTTGTCTTGCGCCATGGCCTGGCCGGCCAGCAGCAGCGCGCCAAGTGTCGCCGCCGCAATCCATTTTCTACTGAACATTGTCTTCTCCCTTGGACCTATAAGAACGTTGATCCGCGTGGTCCGGACGCGGCGCTATTTCGAATTCGAAAACCGCTGGATGAGCATGGCGATGATGATGATGACGCCCTGAACAGCGGCAACGAGGTATTCGGAGACGAAGTCCGACAGCACCATGAGGTTGGCGATGAGCTCCAGGATGACGGCTCCGGCGACCGTCCCCCACACATGGCCCTTGCCGCCGCGCAGCGCGGTGCCGCCAATCACCACGGCTGTGATGACCTGCAGTTCCCAAAGCTGTCCGGTCGTCGGCGTCGCGGCGCCCAGGCGCGGCACGTAGCAGATCGCGGCAATGGCCACGCAGACACCCTGGACGATATAGGCGACGGTCCGTGTCCTGATCACCGAGATGCCGGAATAGCGGGCGACATCCTCATTGGCGCCGACCGCCGCGCATTTACGGCCGTATTTCATTTTGTACAGGATGAAGGATGCGACCGCGGCGACGGCGACGGATATGAGGATTGGAACCGGGATGCCGGCAACCGTGCCGAAATAGACAGGCCGGTAGGCCTCGCGCAGCGACCGGTCGATCGGTATCGTGCCGCCGTCGGTCAGATAGGTTATCAGCGCCCGGAAAATCCCCATCGTGCCCAGCGTGGCGATAAATGGTTCGATCCTGCCGACCGTGACGATGAGGCCGTTGGCAAGCCCGCACAGCAGGCCGACCAGGATCGCCACCGCCATGCCGGCGGGAATAGCCCAGATACCGGCATGCGGCGCCACCGTGTTCATGAACATGATGGTGATGCCGGTGATGAAGGCGGCCATCGAGCCGACGGAAAGATCGAGCCCGCCGGACGAGATCACAAATGTCGCGCCGACCGCGATAATGGCGATGAAGGCGCTGCGGGTGATGACGTTGGCGAGATTGGTCGCGGACAGGAAATCGGGGTTGATGAGGTAACCCACGATCAGGAGGGCCGCCAGCGCAAGGAAGGGTCCGATGTCGGTCCAACTGACATTGAGATCCAGGGGGCGACGCCTGGGTGCGGATTCGGTCATGACAGCCATTCTGTGCCTCCCTTGGCTTTTGGCCCTGGCTTGGGGCCACTGGTCGCCAGTACCGCCACGTTGCTTTCGGTCATTTCGGCGCCGCTGACCTCGCCGGTGATGCGGCCTTCGCGCATCACCAGGATGCGGTCGCAGATGCCGATCAGTTCCTGCATCTCCGAAGAGATGACGATGCAGGCCTTGCCCTTGGCCACAAGCTCCTGGATGAAGGCATAGATCTGCGCCTTGTTGGCGATGTCGATGCCACGCGTGGGCTCGTCGATAATGACCACCGAAGGATCGGTCAGCAGCACCTTCGCCAGCAGCAGCTTCTGCTGATTGCCCCCGGAAAGCTGGCCCGCTTTGGCGCCGAGACTCTTCAGCCTGATGTCATATGCCTCCACGGCCTGTTCCAAGGCCTCCGCTTCGCGGCGCCGACCCATCGAGAGGCCCCGATGGAACACACCGAGCGCCGACAGCGTCAGGTTAGGCGCCAGGCGCTCCTGCAGCAGCAGTCCCTTGCCCTTGCGATCCTCGGTCAGGTAACCGACGCCGGCGTCGATCGCCGCGCGCGGCGATTGGAAATGGATCGACTTGCCCTCAAGTTCGACCTTGGCGGCCGCCGGGCGCAGGCCGATAATGCCCTCGAAGAGTTCGGTTCGACCTGCGCCGACCATGCCGGCGAACCCGAGGATCTCGCCTTTGTGGACCGTGAACGACACGTCCTCCGCATAGCCGGGAACGGAGGCGTTCCTCACGCTCAGCATCGGTACATCCGAAGGCGCTGAGGTCCTTTCAGGATAGAGTGCGGCCAGTTCGCGACCGACCATCATCCGCGCCATATCCATCTGGCTCAGCGTCTTGCCGGGATAGGTGCCGACCATCTTGCCGTCGCGCAGAACGGTCACTTTGTCGGCGACCCGTTGCACCTCGTCCAACCGGTGGCTGATATACAGCACGGCGGTGCCGTGAGCCTTCAGTCGCAGGACGATCTCCAGAAGGCGCTCGACCTCGCCACCGGTCAGAACGGCGGTCGGCTCGTCGAAGATAACCAATTTATAGTCGCCAAGCAGAGCACGAGCGATCTGCACCATCTGCCGGTCTGCCAGCGAGACGTCTCGCACCAGTGCCCTTGGCGAGACCGCGCAGCCGATCTGCGCCAGTTTGTCGGCCGCCAGCCGGCGCATGGTGCGGTCATCCACGACATGGCCGCGCGAAAGCTCTCGCCCGAGAAACAGATTATCGGTGACCGTGAGCCCCTCGGCGAGCAGGATCTCCTGATGGACCAAGGCGATACCGGCATCCTGTGCCTGGCTGGGCTTGGCAAATTTCACCGCGTGTCCGTTCATCGACAATGTGCCATGGCTTGGCTCGACATAGCCGGACAGCAGCCGCATCAACGTCGACTTGCCGGCACCGTTCTCGCCAATGATGGCGTGGACCTCACCGGGCAGGATGTCCAAAGTGACGTCCGACAACACCGTCACCGGGCCGTATTGCTTGGACAATTGCTGGGCGCGCAGCACCGGTTCGAGCGAACCATGCGCATTGCTGGACAACGTGCTCCCGCCCTCCCCGGCGATATTAGCGGCAATGGACATCCGTTCCGACCTCAATCGAATGCCGGGAGCAGGCGATCGCGCGAGTGCTCTATATGGATGCGCATCGCCTTTGCGGCGGCATCGGGATCGGCAGAGCCGAACGCGGCAAGAATCGCCTCATGTTCGTCAAGTGCCTCCTCGGTCACACGTGCATGAAACATCAGGCGGAAGATGTGGAAGTGCGTGTGCTGGTGGCCCAACGTCTCTCGGATGAGTTCGTTTTGAGAAAACTCCAAGATCTTGTCGTGGAAGATCGCATCCTGCCTGGCGAAGTTCGAATAGCGTACGCGATCATCCTTGCCGTCGCGGCGTGACATCACGCCGGCGGCTTCGAGCAACACATTGAACTTGGCCTCGTCCATCATTACGGCGGCCTTTGCGGCGCCATGCGGTTCGAGCAGCAGACGCATTTCGTACAATTCGTCGAAACGGCGCCGGGTGATCTGGGGTGCAGCACGATAACCGATCAAATGCGTCTTGAGGACGAGGCCTTCGCCTTCGAGCCGGCCAAGGGCTTCGCGGATCGGCGTGTGCGAGACGTTGAATTCCTTGACCAGGCTATCGACTGTAATACGTGAGCCTGGCGGGATTTTCAGCGCCATCAACTGCGCGAAGATGGCTTCATAGACATCTTCGACGAGACTGTTGGCGCGCTGGATGCGACCAACTCCAATGGTGGCGTCGCTTGGGTCGGCTAAGTTTGCGGTGTGCATATTTTGCCTCTTGACAGTCAGGACTGCTAACACGATGGTTCCGTCGATGCAATCCTATATCCTATACGATTTTAAAGTGGATATGTTTTAGGGGCGAGAGACACGCGCTTAGACCGTCCGATCCCAAGCCCAGTTCAATGCCTCCGTTTCCAGTCAGCCGCCGTCAAAGGACCGATCATGACCCTCTTCGCCGCCCTGCGGTTGCCGCGTGAAATCCTGTTCGGGAAAGGGCAGCGCCATGTGCTGCCGACGGTCGCCGCCCGGTTCGGCCAACGTGCGCTGGTCTGCACCGATGAGCGTTTCGCGGGCACAACGGTATTCGTCGACATCATCAAGTCCCTTCAATCAGCCTCGATCGAAGTCCTTGTGCATGACCGCGTTCTGCCCGACGTGCCACGCGACACGGTCGGCATCTGTGTCGAGGAAGCCAAGGGGTTCAGGCCGGACATGGTGATCGGCATCGGCGGCGGCAGCTGTCTCGATTTCGCCAAATGCGCCACGCTGCTTCTCAGCCATGGCGGCAAGCTCCAGGACTATTACGGGGAGTTCAAGGTGCCGGGTCCGACACTGCCGCTGATCGCCGTACCCACCACGGCCGGCACCGGCTCCGAGGTGACGCCGGTCGCGGTGATTTCCGACCCGGACCGGACGCTCAAGGTCGGCATATCGAGCCCTCACCTTATCGCTGCAGTCGCCCTGTGCGACCCCGAACTGACAATGACCTGCCCCCCTGGCCTGACCGCGATCGCTGGCGCTGACGCTTTGACCCATGCGATCGAGGCCTTCACCGCCATGCGGCGCGGTGAAGACCCCAATCTGCCGCAACAGCATGTCTTCATCGGCAAGACTGCCCTGACCGACCATTTCGCGTTGCTCGCGATAAAACTGCTTGGCCGGAGTCTGGAGAAAGCCTGCAGCGACGGCACCGATGTCGACGCGCGTGCCGATGTCATGATGGGCGCTCTGGCAGCGGGCTGCGCATTCGGCACCGCCGGAACGGCGGCGGCGCATGCCGTGCAATATCCGGCAGGCGCCCTCACCCACACCGCCCATGGTTTGGGCGTGGCGACAATGATGCCTTACGTAATGACCTATAACAGCCGCGTCGCCGCTGACGAGATGGCAGAGATCGGCGCGGCACTTGGCTTGGAAACGAAGGCGAGAACCACCGCCCAGATGGCAGCCGCCACAATCGAGGAGATCAGGCGATTGTTCGCGGCGATCGGCATTACGCCAACACTGGCGGATCTAGGCCTCCCCGCCGACAAGCTTGACTGGACCGCTGAGCAAGCGCTCGGCATCGACCGCCTGATCAAGAACAATCCGCGTGCCTTCGATCTCGGCACGATGCGACGCCTCGTCCAGGCTGCCCATGACGGCGACATCGCCGCCTGCGTTATGTGAAGAACGGAACAAAGCGATGAATTTGAACGCTCAGCAGCTCGACCAGGATGGCTATGACGTGCGCGGTTTTTCGCACGGACTCTACATCGACGGCACTTGGCGACCGTCCTCCGACGGTCGGCTCATCGATGTCGTCGATCCCTCCTCCGGGGCGGTGATCGCGGCGGTTCCCGATGCGACAGTCGAGGACGCCACCGCCGCCGTCGAGGCCGCGGCCAAAGCAGCTAAGGGATGGCGGGAGACGGCGCCGCGCAAACGCTCGGAAATCCTTCGGCGCTGTTTTGAGCTCATGGTCGAACGCTCCGAAACGCTCGCCATGCTGATCTCGCTGGAGAATGGCAAGGCGTTGCGCGACGCGCGCGGCGAAGTGGCGTACGCCGCCGAGTTCTTCCGCTGGAATGCCGAAGAGGCGGTCCGGATTACCGGTGAATTCGGCACTGCGCCATCCGGCACCAACCGGATCGTGGTCGATTATGAGCCGATCGGAATCTGCGTGCTGATCACACCGTGGAATTTTCCGGCCGCGATGGCGACCCGCAAGATCGCGCCGGCGCTGGCGGCAGGCTGCACTGTCGTCCTGAAGCCGGCCAGTGAAACACCGCTGACGGCCTATGCGCTGGCGGCACTCTACAGCGAAGCCGGCGTGCCTGCCGGCGTCGTCAACGTGCTGACCACGACCAGTCCCGGGCCGCTGACTTCCGCCATGCTCGCCGATCCACGCGTCAGGAAACTGTCCTTCACGGGGTCGACGGGTGTCGGCCGAACCTTGCTCGGCGAGGCTTCAAAGCATGTCATTTCCTGTTCGATGGAACTCGGCGGCAATGCCCCGTTTGTCGTCTTCGACGATGCCGATCTCGACGCCGCCCTCGACGGCGCGATGATCGCCAAGATGCGCAACGCCGGCGAGGCCTGCACCGCCGCCAATCGCCTCTATGTGCAATCGGGAATCTATGATGCTTTTGCCGACGGGCTCCGCAAGCGCATGGCGGCACTTAAGGTGGGAGCAGGCCCGAATGCAGACACAGAATGCGGGCCGATGATCACCAGAAAGGCTGTCGACAAGATCGACCGCTTGGTCAAGGACGCCGTGGGCCGGGGAGCCAAGGTGCTTTGCGGCGGGGCGATTTCGGAGGAAGAAGGATTCTTCTATCCGCCCACAGTGCTGTCCGATGTGCCGCCCGATGCGGAGATGGCGCACGAGGAGATTTTCGGCCCGGTGGCACCCATCACACGCTTCGACACCGAGGCCGAGGCGATCGCACATGCTAACAACACGGAATATGGTCTGGCCGCTTATATATACACACGCGATATTGGACGCGGCATGCGGGTGGCGTCGGAGATCGAGGCCGGCATGATCGGTCTCAACCGGGGACTGATGTCGGATCCGGCCGCACCATTCGGAGGCGTCAAGCAGAGTGGCCTTGGCCGCGAAGGCGGCCAGCACCACGGCATCGCCGAGTTCATGGAGGCTAAATATATTGCCGTCACCTTCTGAACCGGCAGTCATGTCAAAAGACCCTTTCCGCACCCGCGACCATGTGGCCGATTTTGACTATATCGTGGCCGACATAGTGACTCGCAGCGCGGAAACCCGGGCGAACCTGCCGATGTCGGCTGATATCGCCTATGGCGAGGGCGAGGCCGAAAGGTTGGACCTGTTCTTTCCGCCCGGCGAGCGCAGGGATCTTCCCGTGCACATCTTCATCCATGGTGGCTACTGGCGCATGTTCTCCAGAAGCGACTATTCTTATGTAGCGAACACAGTCACCAAAGCTGGGGCGATCGCGGTCATCGTCGACTATGCGCTGATGCCTGAAGTCAGGATGGCGGCAATCGTCGACCAGATCCGGCGTGCCAAACAATGGGTGCTGGACAATATAGCCGCCCATGGCGGTGACCCTGCCCGGCTAAGCGTAAGTGGTCATTCGGCGGGCGCGCACCTGGCCACATTCCTGTTCGAAAAGACGCCAATGCCATCGCGCATACGTGCGGCGCTGCTGCTAGGCGGCCTTTACGACCTCAAGCCCCTTCAGACGTCCTTCCTCCAGCCGCTAATCGGAATCACCGATGAGGAGGCAACTGCCTTCACCCCGATGACGCGGTGGCATGACCCGGAGACGGCAGCGACCATTCTCGTCGGAGATCAGGAAACGTCACCTTTTCACCAGCAGGCCGCCGACTTCGGAAAGCGCTTACGCGCGCAGGGGCAACTTGTCTGCGACCTCCGCCTGAATGACCGAAACCACATGAACAGCGTGCGTGATCTGGGCATCAGCGGCACACAATCTGGCGATTGCCTGATGGCGATGATCGAGGGAAACGGCCTATAGGACGGAAGCTGGGGAAAGTAGAGCCGCTTGACTGCCGGGCCAGACACTCCCGTCACTCAAGAAAGTACCGTCACGGGATCGCGGCAGCTACCGGCATCGGGCTGAGCTTTGCGGCAGGTGAAATCCGGCAGAGGACACAACCGACGATTCCTCATCGTCTTTCTCCACACTGCATGCGAGTGGTGCCGATCGACCATCGCGACGCCCACCGCTCCGTCGGCATCATCACCGCGGGGCTATGTGCACCAGTCCTTCTCCGAACAGCTGATGAACCTCATCCGCACCAATTTGCGAACTGGCAAACTGAGCATCGCGCCTTCGGACAGGCACCTTGCACGAGCGCCGAGAATGGTGCGGGACGCCGTCATTCGCAGGCCGGCCTCACCTGAATATCAGCGCACGCTCAGTCGGTCTGGATCCAGATCGACTTGGTCTCCAGATATTCATTCAGATGTTCGATGCCGCCCTCGCGGCCGTAGCCGGACATCTTCATGCCGCCGAACGGCACCGCCGGGTCGATGGCGTGGTACATGTTGACCCACACCGAGCCGGCCTTGATGCGGCGGGCGAGCTTGTGGGCGGTGCCCAGATGACTGGTGAAAATGCCGGCGGCCAGGCCGTAGGGCGTCGCATTGGCCCGCGCAACGGCTTCGTCGAGCGTGTCGAACGGCATCGCCGAAATCACCGGACCGAAGATTTCTTCACGCGCGATGGTCATCTTGTCCGACACCGCGCCGAAGACAGTCGGCGCGATGAAATTGCCGCCGTCGTAGATCTCGCCGGTCAGTCGCGAGCCGCCCGCTATCAGTTCCGCGCCTTCGTCGCGGCCGGCCTTGATATAGCCCACCACCTTGCCGGCCTGCCTGGCATTGATGAGCGGGCCGATTTCGGTTTCCGCCTCGATGCCATGGCCGATGCGAAGCCTGCCGGCAAACTCGGCTACCCGGCGCACGAATTCGTCATGGATCTCGCGCGCCACGAACAGCCGCGATCCGGCGATGCAGATCTGGCCCGAATGCACGAACACCGCCATCGCGGCGACAGGAACCGCCTTGTCGATGTCGGCATCACGGCAGACGATGATCGGCGATTTGCCGCCGAGTTCCAGGGAAACGCGCTTGAGGTTGATCACGCCCGCCCGCGCGATGGCCTGGCCGGTCAGCGTCGAGCCGGTGAAGACGATCTTGTTGACGTCGGGATGTTTAGCGAGCCACGCACCGGCCTCCGCCCCGGTGCCGGTGACGACGTTGACGACGCCGTCGGGAACGCCGGCTTCCTGCATCAGCCTGGCGATCAGCAACGGCGTCAACGAGGCATCCTCCGAGGGCTTCAGCACGATGGTGCAGCCGGTGGCGAGCGCCGGCGCGATCTTCCAGATCGAAGCGGCGGTCGGAGCGTTCCAGGGGATGATCGCGCCGACAACGCCCACCGGCTCGCGCCTTGTGAAGCTGACGATCTCGCCAGGGATCGAATTGTCTATGGATTCGCCATGCAGCGCGGTCGCCATGCCCGCATAGAAGCGCAGCATGCCGATGACGCGCCGCCGGTTGGCGAGCGTGCGCGTGATCGGCAGTCCCATGTCGAGAGTGTCCGAAACGCTGAGCTCTTCCCAATGGGTCTCGAAGAGATCGGCGATGCGCAGAAGCACGCACTGCCGCTCATAGGGCGAAAATTTTGACCATGGCCCTTCGAAAGCCGTGCGCGCAGCGGCCACCGCCGCATCGACGTCGGCCGCCGAGCCACGCGGCACGGTGGCCAGCACTTCGCCAGTCGCCGGGTTGAGCGCCTGCATCTCCTGGCCGGACCGTGCCGGAACCCACTTGCCGCCGACGAACATCGGCCGGAATTCGCCGTGGTAGAGCGCCGTGGCCTTCGCCCGCGGGTCGAAATTCAGCGTCATCCCTTCCTCCTCACAATTCCGTGGCGACTATGCCTCCCACGCCGGTCGACCTCAAACAAGAAAGCTAAAAGGGCGTTCAGATAATCGGACTGTGCAATGTACGCGACTTCCCCGATGGTGCCGGCAATGGAGGAACAGATATGAGACTTGCTGGCAAGGTCGCCATCGGCGGCAGACCTGGCCCGCTCGGCCTTTGGCGGTCTCGACATACTGGTCAACAATGCCGGCGTGGCCCAGCCGCCCCTGGCGCTCGAGACGATGGACGAAGAGATGTTCGACCGGATCGCCAACGGCGGCGTCTCGCCTCGCCCGAATTTGACTTGGTGCAATGCTTCAAGGGCTGGGCGATTGCCGCCACCCGGGCCATGGCCGTGGAACTCGCACCGTTCGGCATCCGCGTCGTCGCCACCATTCCGAGCCTGAGCCATAGCGCCCGCCTGACGGCAGGCGGTTAGCCGCCGCCGCCCATCGTCACGGACATGAAGGCCCGGAAGGCCGCCGCTGCCGGTTCGATTGATCTGTCACGCGACCAGGCCAGGCCGACATCCATAGTGGGGATGGGCTCGACAAGCCCGCGCACTTCGATGCGCTGCCCCTCCAAGGACCAGGGGCGGTAAACCATGTCGGACAGGACAGTGACCCCCATGCCGGCAGCCACGAGCGACCGCACGGCCTCGACCGAACTGGTGGTAAGGACGGCGCGGAGCGAAAGCCCCGCGGCATCCCAGTAACGGGCGGCGGTCGTGCGTGCCTCGTCAACCGTCAGCATGACATAATCTTCCGCCGCCACATCGGTGAGGCTGATTTCCTGTCGCGCGAGCAGGTGATGATCAGCCGAAAGCCAGAGCCGGCGGTTCGACCGCATCAAGACCTCCTGCGCCAACTCCTTGGTGTGCTCCAGGTTCGACACCAGCATCACGGCCATGTCGATGTCCCCGCACATCAACCCGCTTTCGAGAGCGTCTCGGGGCAGTTCCAGCACCTCGACCTCGATCTCGGGATAGGTCTTTCGAAACCGGGCGTAGTGGCGCGACATGTAGTAGCCGACGACCGTGTAGGTCATGCCCAGCCGCAGCTTGCCCGCCAGACCTTTCCTATCGCGCAACGGGCTTCGGACGGCGGCAGCGACGGCCCCGGTGATAACCCGCGCATGTTCAAGAAACCGCGCGCCCTCCATCGTCAATCTTACGCCAGCGTGGTTACGCTCCAAAAGCCGTACGCCCAGGTCAGCCTCAAGCGTTTTTATCGCCGCAGTGACCGCCGATTGCGAGATGTTGAGTTCCACTGCAGCATGACTGACCTGTCCGCTCTCGGCGGTCGCGATAAAATAATCAAGCTGTTTCAAGGTGATGGTCATGGTGCGCTCCGGCCCAGAACCATTATCTGTTTTTTTGATATGACAATCAATAAACTACTATTTCACAAACGCCTTCGCATGCGCAAAAAATGCTGCAACGCCGCAAAGACGGCAGCTTCGAGGGGTAACAATGCGATGGCGGTGACGCTAAACTGCGACATGGGCGAAAGCTTTGGCCTCTACAAGGTTGGCGATGATATGGGCATGATGCCCATCATCGACGTTGCCAATGTCGCCTGTGGTTTCCACGCTTCTGATCCGGATCACATGCACGCCGCCGTCCGCAGCGCCAAGGCGAGTGGCGTCAAGATCGGCGCCCATCCAGGCTTGCCCGACATTCAGGGTTTCGGCCGGCGCGAGATGCGGATGACCCGCGAAGAAGTCAGGAACACCATCATTTACCAGGTGGGAGCGCTTGCCGGCTTCCTCAAGGCCGAAGGTGTGGAACTCCACCACATCAAGCCGCATGGCAGCCTTTACTTCATGGCCATGCAGCAGGAGGCAATCGCCCATGGCGTGTGTGACGCCGCAGAGGTTTTCGGCGTACCCCTCTTCGGCATGACGGGCACCCTGCATGAGAAGATTTATCAAGAGCGCGGTATCCCATTCGTCGCCGAGTTCTATGCCGATCTCGACTACGATGCCTCCGGCAAGCTGATCTTGACACGCGTTCATGACGCCAAGGATCCCGCAGAGATGGCCGAGCGGTGCGTACGCGCCATCACGGAGGGCGAGGGCACGGCAGAGGACGGCAGTTTCTTCCCCGTACGCTGCGAAACCATCTGCGTGCATTCCGATACGCCGAACGCCATCGAAATAGCCAGAGCCGTGCGCACCGCAATCGCCCCCTGGCACTGAACTCGACCGAACCCGCCCGCGCGGGCGGTTCCAAATTAGTCTGTCCGCAGTTTTCCGGAGCTTTTTATGGCCCAGATTCTTTCGCCTCTTCCCGGCACTTTTTATCGGAGCGCTTCGCCAGACCAGCCGCCCTACAAGGCGGATGGGGACGCGGTTTCCGCCGGAGACGTAATCGGTCTCATCGAAGTGATGAAGTCGTTCCACGAAGTGAGGGCCGAGACGGCCGGTACGAACATCCGCTTCATTGCCGACAATGAAGACCCCATCATGGCCGGCGCACCTATTGCGGATCTCGACTGATGCTGAAAAAGCTTCTGGTTGCCAACCGGGGCGAGATAGCGGTCAGGATCATCCGGGCCGCGCAAGATTTAGGGATCGCCACCGTGGCGGTGTATTCGGCCGCAGACGCCGAGTCGCTCCACGTCCAGCTTGCGGACGAAGCGGTCAACATCGGCCCACCAGCAGCAAAGAAGTCCTATCTCAATGTCGAAGCAATTCTGAAGGCTGTCCGCGACACCGGTTGCGACAGCGTTCATCCAGGCTATGGGTTCCTTGCCGAGAATGCCGCGTTTTCCGACGCGGTCACAGGCGCTGGATTGGTCTTCGTCGGCCCGTCGGGAGATGCGATCCGGATGATGGGAGACAAGGTCTCGGCGCGATCCGCCGCCGCCGCTGCAGGTGTCCCTGTGGTGCCTGGCTCGGCTGGCCGGGTCGAGGGCCTCAAGGCTGGCCACGAGGTGCTGACCGCAACCGGTTTTCCGGTGATGATCAAGGCGGCGGCAGGCGGCGGCGGGCGGGGCATCCGCATCGCCAACTCGCTCGCCGAGTTCGAACAAGCCTTTCCTCAAGCCGAAGCAGAAGCCCTCGCCGCCTTTGGCGACGGTGGCCTCTACATGGAAAAGGTGATCGGCAAGGCCCGCCATATCGAGGTGCAGGTGCTGGCAGACGGAAGCGATGCCATCCACTGCTACGAGCGGGAGTGCTCACTGCAGCGGCGACGCCAGAAGGTTTGGGAGGAGGCGCCGTCGCGCGCACTTTCAGACAGGCTGCGCGAGGAGCTCTGCGCTTCGGCGGTCGCTTTGGCCAAGGCGGTCAAATACTCTGGTGCCGGCACGGTAGAGTATCTTTATGACGATGAAGCAGATCGCTTTTACTTCATCGAGATGAACACCCGTATCCAGGTCGAGCACCCGGTCACCGAAGCGATCACCGGCATCGACCTCGTTGCGGAGATGCTTCGCATCGCCGGCGGCGAGAAGCTGCGGATCAGGCAAGGCGATGTCTCCGTCAAGGGGCATGCGATCGAAGTCCGGCTCAATGCCGAAGACCCGGCGAAGGAGTTCGCTCCATTCCCGGGGCAAGTGGCCGAGCTTCGCATTCCCGGCGGTCCGGGCGTACGCTTCGATTCGATGCTTTACCAAGGCTATCAGGTGCCGCCCTTTTATGACTCGCTGCTTGCCAAGCTGATCGTGCATGCAGAGACGCGCGAGGCGGCGATAGTGCGCCTGATCCGCGCGCTCAACGAGTTGAAGATCGGCGGGCTCAAGACCACCAAGCCGCTGTTTCTTGCGCTGGCCGCCGATCCGGCGGTGCGGGCGGGAGACGTGCATACCCGCTGGCTGGAAGGCTGGCTCATCGAAAACGCCGCAGCTTTGGCGGGTTAAGGAGGACCGATGTCGATACGATTCAACTTCGGCGGTGACGAACATATCTTCGGCGAGGTGTCCGAGGAAATGTCGCTCACCTCCTTCTTTACCGGCCTTTCGATGACGAACGCGGTGCGTACGGCAGGCATCCGAGGTGTCACCGAGATCTGCCCTGCCAACGCCAGCTTCCAGATTCGCTTCAACCCCGACATCGTCAAGCCGCAGGATTTGCTCAGCGAACTGAAGTCGATGGAAGAGGCGGCCTCGAAGGCGGACCCGGTGCTGAAGACCCGGATCATCGAACTGCCGGTTTATTTCCAGGATCCATGGACGCGTGAAACCTGCTTGCGCTTCCGCGAGCGCCATCAGGACCCCTCCTCCACCGATCTTGAATATTCGGCCCGCATCAACGGCTACGCCACGGTGGAAGAGTTTATCGAGGCCTATTCCGGCCAGCCCTGGTTCGTATCGATGGTCGGCTTCGTCGCCGGACTGCCCTTCCTGTACCAGATGGTTGAGCGCAAGAAACAGATTCAGGCGCCGAAATACTTGCGTCCACGCACCGACACTCCCAAGCTCACCATTGGCCATGGCGGCTGCTTCGCAGCGATCTATTCAGTACGCGGCGCTGGCGGCTACCAGATGTATGGCATAACCCCGGCCCCGATCTACGACCCGACCAGGAAGGTGCGCTACCTCTCCGATGACATGTGCCTGTTCAAGCCAGGCGACATCGTCAAGTTCAAGGCCATTGGCCGCGATGACTACGACGCTACGCTGGAGGAAATTGAAGCCAATCGGTGGCAGCCGACGGTTCGCGAGTGCACCTTCAGCCTGAAGGACTTCAACAGCGATATTTACGGCACCAATGCAAAGCTGATGGAGCTTATCAATGGCCGTTAAGGTAATCTCTCCCGGCCTCTCCACTTCCGTGCAGGACCTTGGTCGACCAGGCCACTATCATGTCGGCATTCCCGAAGGCGGCGGCATGGACCGCTTTGCCACACGCATCGCAAACCTGCTTGTCGGCAACAATCCGGGTGCCGCGGTGCTCGAAGCCACCTTCATGGGCCCCGAACTCGAATTCACCCAATCCGCGGTCGTCGCCGTCACGGGTGGAGAGCTCCCACCCAAACTCAATGGCGAGGAACGGCCTACTTGGGAAAGTTTTCCGGTGAAGGCCGGTGACCGGCTTTCCTTCGGCTTCCTCAAGGGCGGCGCGCGCGCTTATCTGGCCGTCTCCGGCGGCATCGACGTACCCGTGGTTCTCGGTTCGCGCTCGACTTACATTCTGGGCGCACTCGGCGGCCATCAGGGCCGCACGCTGAAGGCGGGTGATGAGCTTCCCCTCGGCGAAGGTTCCGGCAAAGCCGGTCTTTCACTGCCTGCAAATCTGCGCCGCGCGGGCAATAGTCCGGCGGAACTCAGAATGCTTCCCGGCATGTACTGGCATCGGATCACCGAGGCTGCCGGCAATCGGTTCTTTGAGGAAACCTGGAAGGTCGCGCCCGAAGCCGACCGCATCGGCTATCGCTTCCGGGGCGGGACGCCACTGGAGTTCGTCGAGCGCGAGCAGCCTTTCGGTGCGGGCTCCGACCCCTCGAACATCGTCGATGCCTGCTATCCCTACGGATCCGTCCAGGTGCCGAGTGGCACGGAGCCGATCGTTCTTCACCGGGACGCGGTTTCGGGTGGCGGGTACATGATGCTGGGCGTGGTGATATCGGCCGACATGGACCTTATCGCCCAACTCCAGCCGCACACCCCGGCGCGCTTCGTTCCGGTGACGCTGGAAGACGCGCTTGCCGCGCGAACCGAACAGCGCGCCGCGCTGGCGCGTGCTGAAGGACATCTGGCCGGCTGACGTCAGCCGGAAAAATGCCGGCGGAGGAGCCGGTGGCGAGGAGATCGGCCGGCCAAAACCGACCGTGCGTGGCGGAAGACAAATCCGGTGCGCGAAACGACAAGACGACGCCGGGCAACGGCGTGAATTTGGCATCCGAGCAGTCCGCTAGAGACCGCCGGAACCGACAGGGGAAGACATTTGCAACGTGACTGGCCGCAAGGCCGGATGCTTCGCGCCTTTCCGTCGGTAGAAAGAAGGAAAGGGTCATGAGTCATCTGAGCGCGGAGAACGTCTCGGTATCGTTTGCGGGGCTGAAGGCCCTGTCATCGGTAGACCTCCAAATTACGCCCGGCCGCATTAGTGGCCTCATCGGCCCGAATGGCGCTGGCAAGACCACGCTCGTCAACGTGCTGACCGGCTTCCAGGCACCGACGGAAGGCACCATCAAGCTCGACGGCGCAGCACTCACGGGTCTCAAGCCGCATCAGGTCCGGCGGCGCGGCATCGCCCGCACCTTCCAGGGTGGGCGGCTCTTCCGCGACTTGCCTGTGCTGGACAATTTGGAGGTAACCGGCGTTGGCCTGGGAATGAGCCGGCGCGCTGCCATCGCCGAAGCGGAAGCGATGCTCGACTGGATAGGCATCGGTGCGCTGAGCACCCGCATCGCCGGAACGTTGCCATATACGGACGAGCGCCGCGTCGCCATTGGCCGCGCCCTGATGGGACGGCCCGCATACATCCTGCTCGACGAGCCCGCGGCTGGCATGAGCGCACTGGAGGCGCGGGAGCTTTCGGCCCTGATAAGACACATCGCCGCCGATCTCGGCTGTGGTGTCCTGCTCATCGAGCACAATGTCGGGCTGGTGCTCGGCCTCTGCCAGCATATCGTCGTGCTCGATTCCGGAGCGATCATCGAGGAAGGCCCGCCTGCCGCGATCCGCGACAGCGAGAAGGTGCGCCACGCTTATATGGGCACTGCCGCGAACACCGACCTGCCTGTGCTGGAGGCGATGGAATGAGCCTGCTCGCCCTTTCCGATATCACTATTCGCTATAGCCGTCTCACGGCGGTCCGAAATGTCTCCTTCTCCATGGCCGAGGGAGAAATCCTGTTCATCACCGGCCCGAACGGAGCCGGGAAGTCTTCGCTGCTGCGCGCGATCGCCGGTGTTACGCCGGTGGCGGGCGGCCGGATCGACCTTGCAGGTCATGAGATCACCGGCCAGGCGCCGGAAAACATCGCCCGGCTCGGATTCTCCATGGTGCCGGAGGGGCGCGATGTCTTCGGCTCGCTGACGACCGAAGAGAACCTCCTGGTCGGAACCGGCATGCACGCCCGCGAACGCGGCTGGCGCAGCCGAGCGGCCGACGAACTCGAAGCCGTCTACGCAACCTTCCCGATGCTGAAAGAGAGGCGGCACGGGCAGGCGGGATTGCTGTCCGGCGGGCAGCAGCAAATGCTGGTCATCGGACGCGCGCTGATGACCAATCCGCGGCTTGTAGCCATTGACGAGCCTTCGCTGGGCCTCGCCCCCAACATCAACGACCAGGTCTACGAGCGGCTGATCGCGCTGCGTGCGCAGCGCCAGCTCACGCTCCTGATCGTTGAGCAGAGCTCGGCCCGAGCGATGATGGTGGGCGGGAGGATGATCCTGATGCGTGGCGGACAGATCGTGCTCGATGGCGACGCGCGGACGCTCGGCAACGGCGAGGCGATCCAGGCTGCCTATTTCGGCTACGAGGACAATTGAGATGCTTCAGATCCTGTTCGACGCACTCTCGCTTGGCTCGCTGTACGCGCTCGGAGCGCTCGGCATCGCCCTCATCTTCGGCGTCATGCGGCTGGTGAACTTCGCGCATGGCGACGTCATCGCCTTCTGCGTCTTCGCGCTGCTATGGCCGTCTACGGACGCAATGGCCATCGTCTTCGCCGGCCAATTGCCGTGGTACCTTCTGGTGCCCTTCGTCCTCCTCTGCGGGGCCGGGCTGTCGGTGCTGTGCGAAATCGTCGTCTTCAGGCGGTTCCGCCAGGCAAATCCGGCAACCATGATGATCGCCTCCTTCGCGCTCGGTTTCGTAATTCGCTACTTCCTGCTCATGCTGTTCTCCAGTCGGCCGAAATCGATTTCGCTGCTGCCCGAACTGTCCCAGCCGGTGGAGATCTTCGGTGCCCGGCTTCCCCTCCTCCAACTCATAACGATCGTGACTACGATGGTCATCCTGATCGGCCTGACATTGTTCCTGCGTCAAACTCGCTTCGGCCTGGAGATGCGGGCGGCGGCCGAGAACTTCTCGATGGCCCGCATGCTGGGTGTGCGTGCGAACCGGGTCATCATGGGTGCGTTCGCCCTCTCCGGCGCGTTGGCCGCCGCCATTGCGCTGATCTTTGGCGCCCAGACAGGCACGCTGGACATCCAGATGGGCGCCTCAATCATGTTGATGGCCTTCATCGCCACCGTCATTGGCGGCCTCGGCAGCCTCGGGGGAGCCGTGCTCGCCGGCTTCCTGCTGGGTGCCGCCTCGGTGATCATGCAGGTCATGCTGCCCATCGACGCCCGGCCATTCCGCGATGCCTTTGTCTATGGAGCGGTCATCCTCGTTCTCCTCTTCCGCCCGCAAGGGCTTATTGCCGCGCGCGGCACCAAGGAAAGGGTCTGATTTCATGGCTGTCGCCGCCTCCCTAGCCAACTCTACCGCTCCCGGTGCCGCGGCTACCGAGCGAAAGCCCGCACGCTTCGCGCTTGCCCGCCGTACCGTCCTGACTCCGGTCCTGCTTTCGCTGCTGCTGCTGGCCATCGCGCTGATCACGGTGATGACCGGATCGCGGCCCTTCAACCAGACGGTGATCGACGTGTTCGTCCGCGTCATCCTCGTCGTGGGCCTATACATCTTTATCGGAAACTCGGGCGTTCTCAGCTTCGGGCACATCGGCTTCACCTGCCTTGGCGCCTACGCGGCCGCGTGGCTCACCATCAATCCGATGATGAAACGCGGTTCGCTGCCGGGATTGCCCGAATGGCTGCTGGCGACCCGATTGCCGTACTGGCAATCGGCTGTGCTGGCGGCATTGTTCGCCGCCCTCGCCGCTCTCATCTTCGGGCGGGTGCTGATGCGGCTATCGGGCATCGCTGCGTCGATCGCGACCTTCGCGATGCTCGCCATGATCAACACAATTTATTCCAACTGGGAGAGCGTGACCGGAGCGACCTCATCGGTCGTCGGCATTCCGATCGTGCGCGTGATCTGGCCGTATCTCATCGGCGCCGTGGTCGCAATCTTCATCGCCTGGGCGCACGCGATCTCCCGGTCCGGCCTGGCCCTTCGTGCTGCGCGCGACGAGCCCACCGCCGCCGCGGCTTCCGGAGTCGACATTCCCAGGGAAAGACTGGTGGCGTTCGTCGTGTCAGGCGCGGTGATGGGGCTGGGCGGTGCGCTCATGGCTCATTCCATCGGCGTGGTCACACCCGACACCTTCTATCTCGGCCTCACCTTCATCACCCTTTCCATGCTCGTCGTCGGCGGCATGGGCAGCCTGTCGGGGGGTGTGGTGGGTGTCGTCCTGCTGTCCGCCCTTATCCAGGCGCTGCGCTGGCTGGAGGCAGGCGTATCGCTCGGCGAGTCCACTTTCGCCCTCCCGAAAGGGGTTCAGGAAATAGCCCTCGGCGTCATCATGATCGTGATCCTCGCGCTTCGCCCATCCGGACTCATGGGCAACCGCGAGCTCACCTTACCCCGCAGCAGTCGCAACAAGTGACCGGCGGCACAAGCCCGACCGGAAAACAAAAAAGGAGACGTGCATGACATACAAAATGAGAATTGTCGCAACCGCTCTGGCCTCGATGTCCATCGCATACCCGGCCCTGGCCGATGACAAGACTATCGTCATCGGCTTTGCCACTGCGGAGTCGGGCTTCATGGAAGCCTATGACAAGCCTGCCCAGGAGGCGGCTTTGATCCGCATCGACGAGATCAATGCGGCTGGCGGTCTGCTTGGAAAGCAGATCAAGGTCGTCAAGGCCGACACCAAGTCCGACCGGGCCGAAGGCGCCAAGGCTGGCCTCTCCGTGCTCGACCAGGGTGCGGATCTCGTGGTCGTGTCCTGCGACTACGACTTCGGATCGCCGGCTGCGCTCGCGGCCGAGGACGCAGGCCGTATCTCCTTCTTCCTGTGCGCGGAATCGGTCAAGGCCGGCATCCAGGGTGTCGGCCCGCACAGCTTCTCCGCGTCGGTGCTGGCGGCCGTGCAGGGAGCGACCATGGCCGAATGGGCATTCAAGGAAAAGGGCGCAAAGGACTTCTACCGTCTGCTCGATACCTGGACGGCCTACAACAAGGGCATCTGCGACGGCTTCGACTGGATGATGCCGAAGCTCGAAGCCCAGGGCGCGAAGCTTGTCGGTGAAGACACCTTCAAGAACGAGGATGCCTCCATCGCCGCGCAGATCACCCGCATCAAGTCTCTGCCGAAGGAGCCGGATGCGATCATGCTTTGCACGATGATGCCGGGCGCCGTCTCGGCCATCAAGCAGCTTCGCGCCGCGGGTATCAATTCCATGATCCTGAATGGATCGGGCGTCGACGGTAGCTATTGGCTCTCGGCTGTGCCCGATCTGACGAACTTCTACGTCCCCGTTCAGGGATCGATCTATGGCGACGATCCCAATCCGGCCGTGCTGAAGTTCAATGCCACCTACAAGCAGAAGACAGGCGCCGATCCCTCGAGCCAGTATGTCTTTCCGGGTTACGTCATGGTCGACGTCTGGGCCAAGGCGGTGGAGCGTGCAGGCACGGCCGATGCCGACGCGGTCGTCGCGGAACTGGAAAAGATGAAGAATGAGCCGACACTGTTCGGGCCTCGTACCTTCACGCCGGAACTGCATCACCAGAACCAGACGCGGTACCTGATCGTCGAGACCAAGGCCGGCAAGCCGGGTGTTGTAGGCAACTGGACGATTTCCGAGCCGGTACCGATGGAAGCCTTGCTCAAGTAGGAAAGATGGCCGGATAAGTCCGGCCCTTCATATGCGGAAGGCCCTGTTCCTTTGGGACGACCGGGCCTTTCGTCTTTTGAGGATATTGCCTTTGAACAAAAAACAAGGGCGGCCCGTTTGGACCGCCCTTGTCGCCCGATGAATTCAGATTTTCGCTACCCTTGCGCTTTGCGGTAAGAATCCTTGAGCGCTATGAGCTCCCCCGAGAAAGCGAAGATATCGCAGCCGTCGACTTCGATTTGCTGCCCCACTGCCGTGGTGCCGACGAAGCGCCATGATGAAAGCCCGGTGTCGCCCGTCACGACGTGCCGTCCCCTGGTCCACGCGGCTTTCGGGAAAGCATCGAACAGCGCTGCATAGGCGGCGCGCACGGCGTCACGTCCCATATGCTTGCGCCCTTCGGCATCGGGTCCAGCTGAGCCGTGGAAAGCGCAATTCTCAGCCATGCAGTCCATCAGCGCGCCCACATCGCGAGCGTTCCAGGCCGCGAGGAACCGGTCGAGCACGGCGAGCCGCCTGGCTGCGAGATCGCCAGCCTCAACGACCTCGACCTCGAGAAAGGCGAGCGGCGCATCGCCGGCATTGATGACGTTGTGGGCCACGCCCGTCCGCCGCGAATAGGGCACCCCTTGGGTGAGAGCGGCTTGCGACTGCGCGCCGTCCGGGCCTTCGAGACCGAGCTTGCCGTCCGTAAGCGGCACGATGACGTAGTCATGGCCATGGATGTGCCAGCCGGTCTCGGCCCCGGTGGCAAAGCGCCATTCGGTGACCCGAAAGCGTTCGTCGTCGATATGGACGACCGGTTCGGCTTTCATGCGGGTCATTCAAGTCCCTCCTTGGCAACCGCACCGGTCAGGCGCTCAAGCGTCCGGCCCATGCGCGTCATGATTTCCTTCACATCGTCTTCTGTCGAGATCATCGGCGGACAGAGCGCGAGCTGGTCGCCGATGGCGCGGAAGATGAGGCCTTCCTCGTGGCCGATCCCCGCTGCGATACTCCCTGCGCGCCCAACCTTGGCGAAGGGGCGTTTCGTCGCCTTGTCCGCCACCAGTTCTACGGCGCCGATAAGACCGGTGCCCCGCGCTTCACCGACAAGCGGGTGATCGGCGAACGAGCGGATGCCGGCCTGGAACGACGTCTCAAGGCGGGCCGCGTTTCCGATCAGGTCCCGCTCCTCGAAGATGGCGAGGTTTTCGAGACCCACCGCCGTCGCGACCGGATGACCCGACGCCGTGAAGCCGTGGCCGAAATTGCCGATCGTTGCGGTGTTGTCGGCGATCGCCTGATAGATCGCATCGGAGAAAATGAGGGCGGCAAGCGGCATATAAGACGACGTGATTTGCTTGGAGACCGTCATGATATCAGGCGTGAAGCCGTATTTCTGAGCGCCGAAAGGCGTACCAAGCCGCCCGAAACCACAGATCACCTCGTCTGCTATCAGGATGATATCATTTGCCCGGCAGATTTTCTCCACGCCTTCCCAGTACCCGACCGGCGGCGGCAGAACGCCGCCGGCTGCCATGAGCGGCTCTCCTATAAAGGCTGCAATGGTGTCAGCCCCTTCTTCCGCGATCGCCGCTTCCAGCTCGGCGAGCAGACGCGCCGTGAAGGCGGCTTCGTCTTCGCCTTCCATGCCGAAGCGATAGAAGTGCGGGCAGGTCAAATGGCGAACGGGAATCGCCGGCAGATCGAAGTCGCGATGGTTGACCGGCAGGCCCGTCAGGCTGCCGGAGGCGACGGTGATGCCGTGATAGCCCTTGGTCCGTGCCAGGAATTTCTTCTTTTTTGACCGGCCCAGCGCGTTGTTCATGAACCACATCATCTTGACGATGGTGTCGTTGGCTTCCGAGCCCGACGACGTGAAGAAGACACGCGTCAGGTTTTCCGGCGTCATCTCCACGAGTTTCTCAGCGAGCCGGATGGATGGCTCATGCGCCTTGGAGGAGAAGGTGTGGTAGTAGGGCAGCTTCAGCATTTGCTGGTAGGCAGCGTCGGCCAACCGCTTTTCCGAAAAGCCGACGCCCACCGACCACAGCCCGGCGAGCCCTTCGATGTATTCCTTGCCGCGTTCGTCATACACACGGATGCCGTCACCGCGGCTGATGATCAGCGGCCCGGTTTCCTCGTGCTGACGCAGGTTTGTGTAGGGGTGCATGGAGGTGGCGATGTCGGCGGCGGCGAGAGAGTTGGAAAGCGCATCCATGGAAGTCCTCAGCGGCTTGGGGAAATGGTTCGGGCGGTGAGTGCAAGATAGTCCTCGATCCCATGCGTGTAGCTTTCACGATTCGGGAAATGAATCATGGCAGGCTGTTGGAATGGGTTTCGATGATCCGCCGCATCAGCGCGGCGACGTCGCGCGCATTCGGAGGATCGGAGTGGATGCAGACGGTGTCGAAGTCGACCGGGCGGATCGTACCGTCTGTCGTGACGAGTTCGCGTCGGGTAAGCGCCCCCACCATGCGGTGCTCGGCAAGCGTCAGGTCGATGGCCGACTGGACGCGCGGAATGATCAGGCTGCCGCCGGGAGCGTAGGCAAGATCGGGAAAGAACTCGCCCACGAAGGCGACGCCGAGTTCGGCTGCCGCCGTCTCGTGACAGGTTCCCGCCAGGCCGAAGAGAGGGACGCCGAACGGCTTGACCGCCGCGGCAATCGCCCGGGCAGTGTCCACGTCGTGCGCGGCCATGCCGTAGATGATGCCATGCGGCTTGACATGGCTGAGCTGCCCGCCCTCGGCGGCCAGCATTCCTGTCAGCGCACCGATTTGGTAGAGGAAGGCGGCTGTCAGTTCCTCGGGCTGAAGTTTCATCTCGCGCCGGCCGAACCCCTCGCGATCGGGAAGGGACGGATGCGCGCCAACCTGCTTTCCGTGCGAAAGCGCGAGCCGCACGGTCTTCAGCATCGTCCATGGATCGGAGGCGTGGAAGCCGCACGCGATGTTGGCGCAATCGATGTGAGGCATGATGCCGGCATCGTCGCCGAAACGCCAGTTGCCGTAACTTTCCCCCATGTCGCAGTTCAGGGTGACCATGGTTTGCTTGCCTCAGCCCAGAGTGTTCGACGCCCAGCCGTGGGCGATGTGGGGGAATTCCGGCGGCGGTTCGCGCTCGTGCAGCAGTCGAAGCACGCGCGGCGGCGTCAGTGGCAGCTGCCGCACCGGCTTGCCGATAGCGCGTGCCACAGCGCAGCCGATCGCCGCGCCCACGGCCAGGATCGGGACCTCGCCCGCGCCCTTGGTGCCTAGAGGCCCCATCGACGGAGCGCCCTCGTAGAGGTCGGCGGCGACCGGAACCACGTCCTGCGCCAGCGGCAGGCGATAGGTCTCGAAATCGTCCTGCGCGATGCGTCCGTCAGCGGTGATCGTCACCTCCTCATGCAGGGCGTAGCCGAGACCCTGCACGACACCACCCTGTATCTGGCCCATGACCGCGCGCGGGTTGAGTGCGCGGCCGACATCCTGCACCACGCGATAGGCCAGCACCTCGACATGACCGGTGTCCGGATCAACCGCCACCTCGGCCTCGTGAACGACGAAGACGGGGATGTCGAGCGCATCGATGAAGTGCCCCATCGCGCAGCCGGACATTGCCGGAGTGTTCCTGGCGGTAAAGGCTCCGCTTCCGGTGATCGGGCCGGTGGTTGCCTGCGCATGGGCGACGACAGCGGGGATCGACATGCCGGAGCCGGGACGTCCCGCGATCTCGACACGACCATCCCGCAGCACCAAGTCTTCCGGTCGGGTCTGGAGCATCTCGCCGGCGGTCCGCAGCAGCTTCTCCCGCACTTCCGCGCAGGCAGCCACACTTGCCGCGCCGATGGACACGGTGGTTCGTCCGCCGCCAACGCCGACATCGAGACCGGCGGCATCGGTGTCGGCTTCGCGCACGATCACCTGGTCGGGAGCGAGGCCGAGTTGCCCGGCCACGATCTGCGGCAGGGATTGCACCATCGTGCCGGAACCAATCTCCACACCCGACGTGACCAGTGTTGCACTGCCGTCGGCGTTCAAATTCACCGTCGCCGCCGAAGGCCCGACGAAAACGAACCATGTGCCGACCGTGGTTGCAATACCATAGAGCCTGCCGTCGGCCTCGGCCTCTGATGTACCGGTACTGGCGCGCAGTGTCTCCATGCGATCGAGCATCGGACCCAGCACGTCGGCCTCGAAAACCTGGCCCGTGGCACCGAGATCACCATCTCCCAGGACATTTTTCTTCCGGAACTCCATCGGGTCGAAGCCTAGCGCATCACAGATTTCGTCGGTGTGTCGCTCCAAAGCGAATGTGTTGTAGACGCCGTTGCAAGCCCGGAAAGCACCGTTGGGTGGTGTGTTGGTGTATACGGCGCGGCTGACGAGCCGCGTTGCGCCAACCCTGTAATTGCCGCCCAGCGTGTGCGCCGTCATCGTCGTCAGAAAAACCTGTTCGCCTCCATACGCACCGCAGTCCATCAGCACGACCGCCTCGCGCCCGGCGATGTATCCTTCGGCAGTGACAGCGGACCGGATGCGGATTTCCGCATTCTCGCGGCAGAGGCAGGTTGCCATCTCTTCCTGCCGGGTATTTTCCAGGACCACCGTGCGCCCGGTCATCCGCGCCAGAACTGCAGTGATAGGCTCGATGGATGCATCGAATTTCAGGCCGAACCCGCCGCCGACAGGGGGTACAGTGACCCGCACACGCCCGGGCGGAAGCTGCATGACCCTTCCGGTGACGTTGCGCACGGTCCAAGGCACCTGCGTCGAGGTCTGTATGTGAGCACGGCCGTCCTCCCAGGAGCCGATGGCAACGCGCGGTTCGAAGGGCACATGGCTCTGCCGGCCGACGGTAAAGCTGCTCTCGACAATGCGTATGTCGGGACGGGCGAAGGCCGCATCGACGTCACCGCGGCTGGATTTTGCCTCCCATGCGATGTTGCCGGCACGTGCACCGCCCTCGGTGATCACCTCGTAGCCGCGCCAGCCCTCGTGGACGAGACGGGCGCCGGGCTGGAGCGCGTCGGCCATGGTGAGCACCGGTGCCAGCGGCTCGACCTCGAGCATGATGGCGGCAAGTGCCGCCCGCGCCTGCTTCTCCGTCTCGGCGGCGACGACGGCGATTGGTTCACCGTGATAGCGGATCGTGTCGATGGCCAGGAGCGGATGGTCGGCAATGCCGATGCCGTAGAGCCCTGGCGCGTCGGCGCCGGTCGCCACCGCGCGCACGCCAGGACAGCGAAGTGCCGCCGAAACGTCGAGCTTGCGGATACGCCCCGCGGGAACGGTCGACCGCAGCAGCACGGCATGCAACATGTCGGGGCGAACCCGGTCGTTGGTGTATTTCGTCCGCCCGCGCAGCTTGTCCTGCGCATCGCGGCGGGGAAGATTCATCACGGTGGCGGACAGCTCAGACATGTATGCCTCCCGCCAACTGGCCAGCCTTCCGCGCTTGGTCAAGGCAGTCGGCCACGGCGTCGACGATCCGCTCATATCCCGTGCAGCGGCAGATGTTGCCGGCCATCGCGGCCTTGATTTCGGGACGGCTCGCATGCGGATTGTCACGCACGAACGCCGAAAGGCTCATGACCATTCCTGGAAAACACATGCCGCATTGCACGGCATCGACCGCCTCGAAATTGGCCTGGAGCGGGTGCAGCGCCTGGCTTCCGAAACTCAATCCCTCGATGGTCGTCACCGCGCATCCCTGGACGAGGCCAATCGGCTTCAGGCAGGACGGCACCGCTTCGTCGTCGACATGCACCGTGCACGCGCCGCAAAAGCCTTCGCGGCACACGGCTTTGGTCCCCGTCAGGAATCGTTCCTGCCGCAAGATGTCGACGAGCGGCGTCATCGGATCGCCATCAAAGCGGCAGTCCTCGCCATTCAGCTGGAATGTCACGGTCATGCCAGGCCCCCAGTCTTGAGAAGTGCGGCAACACCGCGTTTGACCAGCGGCGGAAGAACCTGGCGGCGGTACCAACCCTCCGCCTCCTTACCGTCGCGGCCCTGAAAATCATTGTGCTCCAGTGCAAGCTCGGCGGTGCGTTCCGGATCGAGCGCATAGGCCGGGCCTGCCCTCATGGCCTGTTCGAGCGCCGTCCAGCGCCGCGCTACCGGCTCCACCGAGCCGACGGCGATGCGACATCGTTTGTCTTTGTCTACCGCAAGCGAGACGACGGCGACCGGATAGTCGCCGGCTTTCCGAAGCGGCAGGCGGATATGAGCACTTGCGACAAGGTCGCGGCGCAGATGAATTCTCGTCACAATCGCTTCGGCCAGCAGCGTATGCCTGTCTTTGAGGAAATCTGAAATACCGAGAAGTTTTGGGCCTTCGAACGTCTCCAGTTCCACCGCCGCCTCACAGACGAGAAGCGCAGGGGCGAGATCGGCGGCGGCAAAGTCGAGGGCACAAAGGTTGCCGCCCACGGTGGCGACCCTTCGGATGCCGGGATTGGCCGCATTCTCCGCCGCGGCAACCAGACCTTCGAAGCCCACTGCCCCGTGCAACGCGCGGCCAAGGACTGCATGGGTAACGGCTGCGCCGATCACGACATGGTCCGGTTCGATTTCGACCTTGGACAAGGCGGGTATTCGGTGGAGTGCGACCACCGCCTCGGGAAGGTCGACCCCGCGCCGTGGATCACGCATCATCCAGGTGCCGCCGGCAAGCACCGCCGCGCCTTGCCGGCGTGCGGCCATTGCCTCTTCAATCGTGCTGGCTGCGGTGAACGATCGTTCCACGCTTGGTGCCATCTGTCATACCCCTCGGAAGCAGCCAACTTTCGCGGCGCTGCAGCATTGTTGCTCCAGCTTTAGGCTCCTGTGAAATAGTAATTCTTTGAGTATCGTATCGAAAAAACAGATAACTCTGCGGCGTGCTCTTTGGCGCTCAGGCCCAGTGAGCGACCGTGCGTTTCTCAAAGCTCTCACGGAACTGGGCGGTGGTTCTGGGGAGGAGTTCGCCAGTCTCCCAGTCGAGGATCACGGCATAGTGCCGAACCGCATCGAGCGTATCGATCTCGCCGGAGCGATATTTGCGCGCGACCTCCTCAGGATCCATGCGTGCCCAGTCCTTCCGTTTCGCCCGGATGTCGGCACGGCAGGCTTCGGTTGCCGTCCCGTCGATTTCGTACTGGCACAGGTCGCGGTCGATTTCGCGGATCACCACGCCGTAGTCAGTCTTGGCGCGCTCCAGGGAAACGTAGTCGTCGATCACGTCCTCCATCACCTTGCGGGGCTCGCGCTGCAGTGGATCGCCGAAACCGCCGCCGCCGGCCGTCGGACGAGCGAACTGGTCGCCTGTGTGGACGGAGTAATCGGAGAATACGGAGCCGAGCCAGATCTCGGTCTCTTCTCCGGCGCGCTTCATGGTCAAGCCGTGGGGCATCGACGGCAGGCCTCCTTCGACACCCCAGACGACAGCGCGCTCGCGGTCGCAAATATAGGACATGACGGCATTTTCAGCCTCAAGCAGCAACGAGGTCTTCTGCACGCCGACGCCGCCCCGCCATTTGCCGGGCCCGGCTGAATCCTGCTTGATCTGGAACTCGACCGTCCGAGTCGGATTCACCCGTTCGTTGCCTTCGTTCGGTTGCGACATCAACCCGGTTCCGAAGCAGGCGGTGGTGACATCGGCACCATCCTTGCCGTTGCGCCCGCCCCAACCGCCCGGCAGCCATTCGTAGAACATGAAGATCGGCTTTTCGGGTTTGCGCGCGTCCCGTCCCCCGGCCAGCAGATATTCGAGGTTGAAGGCGCAGGCGATAGCGCGTTCGGGCATGATCTTCGACCACATCTCGAAGATCGCGTTCATGATCTTTTCGAACGGCATCAGGAACCCGGTCACCGCCACCGGCCATTCCGCACTGACGATGCTGTTCTTTGGCGCAGTCACCTCGATCATCCGGTAAAATCCGCTGTTGAGCGGGAGGTCCGGAAAGAAGGTTTTCATGCCGGCGACCACGGCCGAGAAGGTCGCGCCCGGGGCGGAATTGTACATCGAGGCAATGGTCGAATGGCTTCCCGTAAAGTCGTAGTGGATCGTGTCGCCCTTGATCGTCATCTTGATGCGGATCGGGATCATGCCTTCGCCGGCACCGAGATCCCGGTCGATGTAGTCGACCGTCTCCCAAGTGCCGTCGGGCAGTTCCGCGAGACGCTTTCGCACGGCACGTTCGACGTAGTCCTGAACCTCCTCCATCCCGCGCATGACCTGGCCGCGTCCGTACTTCTTGACCAGCCGCAACAGTTCGCGCTCGGCGGCCTGCGTCGCCTGCGCCTGGGAATGGATGTCGCCAATGATCGACGCGGGATCGCGCGTGTTGGCCGCGATCATGTTGGCGACGTCGGAGCAGAAGCGGCCGCGCTGGAAAAGGCGCAACGGCGTGATCCGCAGGCCTTCGCGAAACATGTCGCGGGCGGTGACGTCGAAGGAACCCGGCACCGAGCCGCCGAGATCCGACCAGTGTCCGTTCGACTGGGAGAAGCCGATCAGTTTGTCTTCATCGAAGATCGGTCGGACGAGCCGAACATCGCTGAAATGCGTACCGCCGGCATAGGGATCGTTGATTGCGTAGACGTCACCGGGTGCCATATCGCCTTCGAAGACCCGGATCACCTCCTTGCATGTGTTGTGCAGTGTGCCGACATGGACCGCGATGTCGTAGTTGCCCTGGGCAACGGAGTTGCCATCGGCGTCGTGCAGGGCGTTCGAAAAGTCTCGGTTGTAGATGACGAAGGAATAGCAGGTGCGAAGCATCTGTTCGGCCATCTGGTCGACGGTGGTGATGAAGGAGTTTTTCAGCACCTCGAACGTTACCGGATCGAGGCCAGGGCTCGTTTCAATCAGCTTTGTCATGTCTCAGCCTTTCGTCACGATGAGAATGTTCAGGAAGTCGTCGACGGTGGCGCTCATTCCCGGCGGAACCACGGTGGTGGAATCGAACTGTTCGACGATGGCGGGTCCCGCAAAGGCAGCGCCGGCGCTGAGTTGGTCGCGTTCATAGACAGCCGCATCATGAGATACGCCGTCGAACCAGACGCCGCGGCGGCCGACCGGCTGTGGCTTGTGCGGCAAGACTTCATGCCGCGGCATCTCGGCTTTCGGTACGATGCCGATCGCCTTGACCGCGATGCGGAAGATCGACACCGGCGCCTCTTCGCGGCGGTAGTTGAACTCGCGTTCGTGCTCGTTGTGGAATGCCTCTATCAGCGAGCAGATGCTCTCGATCCGCGCCGGGGCTGACACCGCGAGCGAGCGCCACTGGCCCTGGTACATCATCTCGACCGTACGCTGCAGCGCCATGTCTTCGCGCGCCACGCCCTCATGGGTCAGACGCTCAACCGCCTGTTCTTCCATCAGAACAAAGGCCGTCTGCATCTCGGCGGGCGAGACCGTCGAAGCATCGGCCATGAAGCTTTCGGAGAAATCATGCTGCACGTCGACGAGAAGGCAACCGAGCGCGGAGGTGACGCCAGGATTGGGCGGCACGATCACGGTTGGAATCGAAAGCTCCTTCGCCACGGCCGCTCCGTGCAAAGCGCCTGCACCGCCGAATGCGACGAGCGCAAAGTCTCGTGGGTCATAGCCCCGGCTGATGGAGAGAAGCCGGACGGCATTGCCCATATTGGCGTTGGCGACAGCGATGATCGCCTCGGCCGCTTGGTGGAGTTCCATGCTGAAGGGTGTCGCCACAGTCTCCTGCACCGCCTGGGCGGCCAGAGCGGGGTCGAGCGTGATCTTGCCGCCCGCAAGGCTGGTGCCGAGACGACCGAGCACGACATTGGCGTCGGTGTTGGTGGCGGTGCGGTTGCCATTCTTGTAACAGGCAGGGCCCGGAAACGCGCCGGCGGACTGCGGTCCGTTGCGCAAGCTGCCGCCCTCGTCCTGCCATGCCAACGAACCGCCGCCCGCGCCGATGGTCAGCACCTCGATGGAGGGGAAGCGGATCGGATATCCGAATTCGATGTACCAGTCTTTTGTGATGCGCGACTCCCCGTTCCATGCGAGCGAGACGTCGGTGCTGGTGCCGCCCATGTCGAAGCCGATCGAGTTCTGGAAGCCACAGAGATTTCCGATGAAGCGGCTTGCGATCGCACCGGCGGCGATGCCCGATCCTGCGAGCCGGGCTGAGAAATCCCTGACGCTTGCGGGTGTCATGACCCCGCCACCGCTGTGCAGCAACAGGAGATCTCGCTTGTATCCGGCCGCGGCAAGCTTTTCTCCGAGACGCGACACGTAGTCGACGACGACCGGGGCGCAGACGGCGTTGGCCATGGTGGTGGAAAAACGCTCGTGCTCGAAGATTTCCGGCATCACCTCCGAGGAGATCGAAACCGGCAGATCCGGCATGGCCTCCTTCAGAATCTCACGCATGCGGCGCTCATTGGCGCCGTTGACATAGGAGTTCATGAAGCAGACGGCGATGGACTTGACCTGCCGTTTCACGAGAATTTCCGCGACGCGGTGAGCGGCCTCTTCGTCCAGTGCTTCCAGGATCGTGCCCTCGGCACTGACCCGTTCCCGGACCGTCAGCCGGTCGCGGCGCGGGATATAGGGCTTGGCGACATCCTTGTAGGTGTCCCAGAGGTCTTCCTTGTTGGCGCGGCGGATCTCGACAACATCACGGAAACCCTCGGTGCAGACCATTGCGGTGCGTGGCAGGCGGCGGGTGATCAGCGCATTGGTGGCGACCGTCGTACCATGAGAGAACAGCGTCACCTCCGAAAGATCGATGCGGCCCTGCTCCACGCCATTCATGATCGCCTGCATGGGATCGTCAGGCGTGGAGGCGGTCTTCTCGATGCGGATCGCGCCGCTATCTTCGTCCATGATGCAAATGTCGGTGAAAGTCCCTCCGACATCGACGGCAACTCTTATTCTGCTCATGACAGTTCCTTCGCGGGATATTTGCGGGCAAGGCCCGGCTTTCGCCGCCCTTGCCGGGGCGGCGTCGCAATAGATTATGGGAATTGGCCCGGATTTCGCCGGGTCTAGTGCCGCTCTCTTGAGGTCGAAGCGCGGCCTGCCCGGTTCGCTGCTTCGCGACGGGTATCAGTCGGTGCGCAACCGAACCGCGTCCGGTAGTGCTTGCAGAATTGAGACTGGTCGGCAAAGCCCCAGCGGTAAGCAATCTCGGCAACGCTGCTGATGTTGGTCACCGACATCAGTTCCTCGGAGCAAAGTTCAAGCCGGGCGTCGCGGATGAAGCCGTTGATCGACTGGTTGCTGTCCTGAAAAAGAACCTGCAGGTAACGCAGGGAAATCCCGCAGGCATCGGCCACCGCCTGCGGGCCGAGGCCGGAATTCTTCAGATTGTCGCGAATATACTGCTCGGCACGATGCAAATGGCCGGCCCGGATCGACGAGATGCTGCTGTCCAGCACGCGATCGTCGCTCACGATCGACAGGCACAGCATTTCCAGGATGTGCCTGCCCATCATCTCACGAGCGACTTCAGTGATCTCATCGACATGGCCGATCGTGGTTCGCACCGTGTCAAGGAAGAGCGCGGCGACGCCTTGGGTTGCGTCGAAACTGAGCGCACTGAGCCGTTCGGCAGACCCGATCCGCGCCCGAACGCTCGACGACGGCACCTTCAGGACCCACAGCGCGTTTGGCTTACCGTGCCAGAATTCGTAAGGCGCATCTCCCCTCTCAACGAGGAAGCCCCCCGGACCGCAATTGACGGTCCTCGACCCTTGCGAGAAATTCACCTCCGACATCTCCGGGATGGTGATGAGCAGGCTGGCGTCACGTTCGTTGAGGAAGTGGCGGCGATGGCGGCGATAGCTTACGGCATCGCAGCGCATTTTAGACACGCTGACGAGCCCAAGCGAGAAGGTTTCCAGCGTGCCTGAAAATTCACGACGGTTCCGATACTCGGTGTCGAGCGGAAAATAGGCTTCGGTAACAGCGGCTTGCCAGGCATCACCGCCTGTGGGACCGCCGATCGTATCGACGACGTATTTCATTCCCCGACCTTTCTGGTTGGCCCCGGTTAGCCCGGTGTTTTTCTGAAGATTACAGGAATCCGCCGGCGCGTATTGGTCAAAAACGAATAAACTTATGTGGCCGTTTGGCCCAAGGGCCGGAGCTCGCGACGGTTTCAATTATCGTCACGGTCCTGGTGTGCAGTTGATCAAACCAGCCTTGGGCGCGCAAACCGCAAGCCAACTTGGAGCCATGCATTCTTCTCGCACACTCATTCAGGATAAGTTGGCCAGCGCCGGGATCGCCGCCATGTTCTGTGCCAGGCCGACGGTCACCGCCGCCTCGGCCAGTTCCTGCGCACCCTTCACCCCGAGGATCTTGAGCGCGATGTGGGCCAGCGGACGCGTCCGGTGGCGCCGCCAACCAGACCGAGCGCCATCGGCATCTCGATCGTCCCCCAAGAAACCCTGTTTCGCCAAAAATGGTGACGATCCGCTCGGCTCCTCGGTCGTTTTGGCCCATGGGCCCAACCCTTCCACGCGCCGAAGCAATGCTCCGGCCTAGTCGGCCGCCGGGATAATCCGCCAAATCTTGTTGCCCACATCATCCGCGATCAGCAATGCTCCAGTTCGGTCGATGGCGACGCCGACCGGACGGCCGAATGCCTTGTCATCGTTGCTCAGAAATCCGGTGAGCACGTCCTGTGGCGGCCCCGACGGCTTGCCGTCGGCAAACGGCACGAAGATCACCTTGTAGCCGCTTCGCGGCATGCGATTCCATGAACCATGCTGGCCGACAAAGGCGCCATTCTTCATGTGCGGGCCGAACAGGTCGGCGGTGTTGAAGGTGAGCCCAAGCGACCCGGTGTGCGCCCCGAGTGCGTAGTCGGGCACGATCGCCTTGCCGACGAGGTCCGGACGCGGTGGCTGCGCCCTGACATCGATGTGTTGGCCGAAATAGCTGTGGGGCCAGCCGAAGAAGGCGCCATCCCTGACCGATGTCATGTAGTCGGGAACGAGGTCGCTGCCGATCTCGTCCCGCTCGTTGACGACCGCCCAGAGTTCGCCGCTTTCAGGGTTCCAGGAGAGGCCGTTCGGGTTGCGCAGACCCGACGCAAAGAGCCGCGCCTGCCGCGTCGCGAGGTCGATTTCGTGCACGGCGGCGCGGCCTTCTTCCTCCTCCATGCCGTTTTCGCCGACATTGGAGTTGGAGCCCACGGTGGCATAGAGCTTCATCCCGTCCGGACTGGCAATGACGTCCTTGGTCCAATGGTGATTGCGGCCGGCCGGAAGGTCGACGATCTTCTCGGACGGAGCAGTGATCTCGGTGGTGCCATCGCGATAGGGGAAAGCGACGACCGCGTCGGCATTGGCGACATAGAGCTTGCCGTCGAGCAGCGTCATGCCGAAGGGCGAGAAGAGGCTGCTGAGGAGGGCTGTCCTGGTCTCAGCCACGCCATCGCCGTTCTCGTCGCGTAACAGCGAGATACGGTTGGCGCTCCGCACCTCGGCGCCAGCCCGGCTCTGGAACAGGTTCATGAACCAGCCACGTATGGAAAAACCTTCGTCAGGTTTTGGCGGCGCGTTGCTTTCGGCGACCAGCACGTTGCCATTGGGCAGCACGTGCAGCCAGCGCGGATGGTCGAGGCCGCCAGCGAATTCGTTGACGGCGAAGCCTTGGGCGGCGACCGGCATCTTGCCTTGGGGCCAAGGGGTCGCCTCGGCAACGTGGACCGTGGGTATCCAGGTCGGATTGGGTTCGGCGAGCGTCGGGTTTGGACCGTAGGTCTGCTCGATCGGAACGGTGGCCTGTTCGCGCGAGAAGAAGAACAAGCTCGCCCCCGCGATTACGACGAAGGCGACAATGACGAGTAAAACGCCGAGAATTTTTCGCATCAGATATTCCCGAAGATTGGGACAGTGACGTAACGCCATCAGGGCGTTCCGGTTGCGGCGGCACGCGACATTTGCGCGAAATAGGCGGCCAGTGCGGCAATATCTTCGTCCGAGAGGTTTTTAGCAGCGTTGCGCATCAGATGGGCGAAGCGCGTGCCGCCGCGCTTTTCCTCGCGGAAAAGCTCGAGCTGGGTCGCAATGTATTTGGCGGGCTGTCCGGACAGTTCCGGATAGATGGGGTTGCGGTCCGGACGACCGTGGCAACCCAGGCATGCCGGAACGTCGCGCTCCGGGATGCCGCGTCGCGCGATCTCATCGGCACGCGCGATCCGGGCACGGTCCGGTTGCGTCGACGTTGCAGGCGCAGGCAGCGCGGAAAAATGCCGCGCGAGATCGGCGAGGAGTGCAGGGTCGACAGCGGTGACAGAAATTCCCATGACACCGCTCTGGCGGTGGCCGGCAGCGTAGGCTCTCAAACTTTCAAGAAGATAGGTTTCGCGCTGAGAGGCCAAGACGGGCGTTGCGGGGCTCCGGCCGAGCCCATCCGTGCCGTGGCAGCGGGTACAATCGGCGAGTGCGCGCTCGAGGCCTTGTGTTTGGCCAGTCGACGGTTCGCTACTGCCATAAGCAAGGTCGCGCCACCGCGCCTCGTCCATCATCGGCAGTTCGCGCAGGAAGGCGACCATCGCCCAGACTTCATCGTCGCGCTGCTGCGTCGGCCAGGCCGGCATGCCGGTGAAGCGCACGCCGTGCTGGACGATGCGGAAGAGTTCGGCGTCCGTCCATTCGCCGACCTTACCGACAAGGTCCGGCGGCTGCGGCAGCATCGCAAGGACGGCGGGCGAGCGCGGTTCACCGGGCGCGCCGTGGCAGATGGCGCAGCCGCGGGCGAAATGGCCGGCAGCCGGCTGAATAGCATAGCGCGGCAGCTCGTCCGGCACCTTGACCGTGAGTGCGTATGTCCGTACGGCCGAGCGCATGGCGAAGTGCAGGAACCACTCGGTCACCTTCCAGTGGCCGGTCGAGGCGCCAACGTTGAAGAATCCGATCCAGGTCGCGAAAAGCACGGCGGCCGGCAAAATCGCCAAGCCTATCGCCAAGTGTTTCCAGTTGACGTGCATCAGCCGGCCAGCCTCTCGGTTTTGCCGCCTAGGAGCCTGGCAAGGAGGAAGACACCTCCAGCGAGGTAAGCGGCAGCGCCGATCATCAACATGATGATGCCGCCGAGCGCCTGGTCCTGTCCCGCCCCGAGCACGAGGCCGAAGCACGTCACATCGCCGAGGCCATAGAGCGGTCGCGAGGCGAGCGAGAGCAGCGCGCCAAGCAACGTCATGTGGATGGAGGTCAGGAGCAACGCGAAGGCGCCGGCAGCGTCCCTAGCCGGCGCATCGGAATTGCGCGGCGCCACGCACGTCAGCCACAGGAACAGCCCGGCGCCAAGGAAGGACACCTGCTCGATCATGGTGGCGATGGTCGATGTCTCGGCCCACTGGCGCGCAGCCGGCGCATGCCAGCCCCAGACGACAATCAGTTCGACGAGAGAGGCGATAAGGGGAGCGGCGGTGGCCACGGAGCGTATCGTCCTGGCAATACCGATTGCGATCAGCGGCGCCGCGATCGCGACGACGCCCATGTGGGCAAGCATGTGGGCCGCGAACGAGCCACGCCACGCATCGAGCAGCGGTCCCGCCCAGACCAGCGCGAGGGTGACGAAGCCCAGCAACAGGCTTGCCGTCCTCATGAAGAGCATCCGTCGATGAAGAGCAGCGGCAGCGCCACGTAGAGCACGGCGACGAAGCTCAGGCCGCAAAGCAGTAGCGTGGCAAACCCCTGGAAGAGGTTGCGGTCCGTCGCTGTGGGATCGTCGTGCGGCGGATCGTTCGTGCCGAAGCCCCACTGCCTCCAGGCGAGCCACCCGGACAAGACGATCATCACGAGTGCCGCCAGCGTCATAGCCACTATGCCAGCCTGGACGACAGCGAAACCGAGGTCACCGCGCTTTGCACACCAGATTGCGGCCAGTGCGTAACAGGCGAGGAAATGTCCGGCCCAGATCACGGGCGCGGTGAAGAGCGTCCAGAGCGTTTCGACCTCTTTGGGAATGATGCGCATCACCGTCTCACATCGCTTCCGGGAAAAGACCGATGACGGCGAAGGTGATGACAGCGGTGATCGCCATAAAATGCCAGTAGAGCGCGACGTTGTGCAGTTCCATGTCGTGCTCCCGCGTCAGACGACCGGCGAGGCTGCGCGCAAGGCAATAGAGCTGCATGACGGATCCAACCGCGGCATGAGCAAGCGCCCAGATGACGAGAATCCAGACGATCGCCGGATAGACATGCGCGGTCGGCTGCATGTCATGCTGCCAGGGTCCGGCAAAACCGGCTGCAGAGGCAGCAAGCGTCAGCAGAAACGCGGCAACAAGCGCAACGCGTGCGCCGTCGATCCACCCGCTTGCGTTCAGTCGGCGCGCACCAAGCATCGCGACCCATGCGGCGACGAAGAGAGACAGCGCGATCATCGGCCACCGCATACCGGGACCCGGCTGCCCTAGAGTGAAGTCGGGATGGATGGTCCAGTAGAAGAAATAGCCGAAGATGAGGCTGGCGAAGGCAGTTCCGTCGCCAACCATTGTAATGAACATCGCCCACCAGCCAACAGAATCCGGACCGGAGGCATAGAGCGGCAAGCGCAGTCCAAGGCCGACATCCTTGGTCTTCTTTTCCGGGGTTTCGCCGGTGCCGGTCCAGAGCCACCACAAAATGGCAGAGAGCGTGCCGATGCCCGACAATAGGGCGAGGATCCAGAGTTCGAAGGTGAGCGCGACGAAAACGCCGCCGAGCAATGCGGCCGAGATTATTGTGATCGTGGTTGATGTCGCCACGCGCTGGCACTGCAGCGGATGGGCGTCGAGCACCGAGGTGATGAGCGTCTCGCGGCGATTCTCCTTGGCACTGCGAAGATAATAGGCGCCCTCATTGACCTTTTGCATCAGATCCGCCTGGTCCCAAAGCGGATACCGGCTCTCGATGATCGGAATGGATCGAACGCCCCAGTTCTCCTCGGGCTCGTTCAGCCATTCGAGCGTGCCCGCCTTCCACGGATTCTGCTCGCTGCGGGGTTCGCGATGCTTCGGCCGTACAACATCGAAGACAACCACCAGCACCCCTGCCGCGAAAACATAGGCGCCGATCGTGGAGATGAGATTCAGCCAGTCCCAACCGATCCCCTCGGGGTAGGTGAAGACGCGGCGCGGCATCCCGCGCAGGCCGCTGAGATGCATCGGAAAGAAGGCGACGTTGAAGCCGGCAAACATCAGCCAGAAGGCGGTGCGCCCGAGACGGGACGAGAGCATCCGCGCATTGATCAGCGGATAGTAATAGTAAACGCCGGCGACCAGCGGGAACAGCATTCCACCGATCAGCACGTAATGCAGATGTGCGACGATAAAATAGGTATCGTGCGCCTGCCAGTCGAACGGCACGAGCGCGACCATCACGCCGGTCAGCCCGCCGATGACGAAGATAGCGAGCCCGCCGGCGCCAAACAGCATCGGCACCGAGAAGATGACACGTCCGGCCAGCATGGTGGCGATGAAGACGAAGATCTGCACGCCGGTTGGAATCGCGACCGCTTCCGAGGCGGCCGAGAAGAATGCCAGCGAAATCTGCGGCAGGCCGGTCGCGAACATGTGGTGGACCCAGAGGCCGAACGATAGGAAGCCGGTGCCGACAGCGGCAAGCACGATCCAGGAATAGCCGACGATCGGACGTTGCGAAAAGGTTGGCACGATCATCGCCATCAGCGCGATGGCGGGCAAGAAGATGATGTAGACCTCGGGGTGCCCGAAGATCCAGAACAGGTGTTGCCACAGCAGTGGGTCGCCGCCCCGCGTCGGGTCGAAGAACGGCCAGTCGAACATGCGCTGCATCTCAAACAGGATGTCGCCGGCGATCAGCGGCGGAAAAGCGAATAGGATCATGCCCGCGACGATCAGCAGGTACCAGGCGAACAGTGGCATTAGGTTGATGCGCATGCCCGGCGCGCGGCACTTCATGATGCCGACGATCAGTTCGACCGCCGCAGCAATGGAGGCGACTTCGATAAAGGAGAGGCCCAGCAGCCAGATGTCGGCACCAATGCCGGAATATGCCTTGTCAGTGGCAAGAGGCGGATACATGAACCAGCCTGAAGAGGGAGCGGCGTCGAAGAAGATCGAACCGCAAACGAAGACACCGCCGATCAGAAAGCTCCAGAAGCCGAAGGCTCCGAGACGGGGAAATGGCAGTTCACGCGCACCGAGCATCGGCGGCAGCAGAAAGATCGCGACAGCCTCGAAGATGGGCACGGCAAACAGGAACATCATCACGGTGCCGTGCAGCGTAAAGGCCTGGTTATAGAAGTCGGCAGAGAGGAAATTGTTTCCCGGAACCGCGAGCTGCGTGCGCACAAGAAGCGCCAGAACGCCGCCAAACAGCATGAAGGCAAAGGCCGCACCCCCGTACCAGAGGCCAACCTGCGTATTGTTGACCGAAGTCCAGTAACGCCAGCCGATCGGCGTCTTCCAGACGAGGCGCAGCTGTTCTTCCTCGATCTTCTCTGCGGAGGGCAAGGCGTTTCGCTTGATGCGGGCTTTGAGGGTTGTCATTCGAGTCCCTTCAGCCAGGAGGCGATTTCGGCGATGTCCTGTTGGGGCAACATGTTGAAGTCGGGCATCTTCGAACCCGGCTTGATCAAATGCGGATGGGCGATGAAGCTACGAACGGCCTCATCGTCGGTGGGCAAAACGCCGGCACCAATCGTTCCCCGCGAACCCATATGCGAGAGATCCGGGCCGACACCACCCTCAGCTTGTGTGCCCGCAACGCGGTGGCACGCGCCGCAGCCGTTGCGAAGGAATATGTCGCGTCCGGGCAAGGATGCGCCGGGCGAAGGGTTCGCCCGCACAGACAGCCATTCCCGGAAGGCAGCGGGCTGCATGGCGACGGCCGTGAAGGTCATCAGCGCGTGCGAGGTCCCGCAATATTCCGCGCAAGGGCCGCGGTAGGTGCCAGGTTTGGTCGCCAACGAGAGCCGATTCACGCGACCCGGGATCATGTCCATCTTGCCACCGAGCGCGGGAATCCAGAAGGAATGGATGACATCGGTGCTTTTCAGCAAGAACTCGACGCGCTCGCCAACCGGCAGCCTGATCTCGTTGGCGGAAAGAATAGGAACTCCGCCGTCAGCCAGGTGGTAGGCGACCCGCCACCAGAATTGCTCACCAGTCACTTCGATCCTGAGACCATTGGCTTCGCCGGCTCGTGCGAAAGGTCTCAGTCCAGGCATCAACCAAAGCGCATAGCCTAGCAAGAGAAAGAGGAGTAGCGAAGGAATGGCTGCCCCGCCCCAGAAAATCAGCCGGCTTGCAATACGCTCGTCTATGGGAGTGCGCTCATGACGTGTCGCGTGGACCAGAAGACCGATGACCGTCAGCCAGATAAAACCGCCAGCAATGGCCATGAGCCAGAAAAGGTCAGCGATCTGGCGCGCTTCCTCTCCGGCCGGATCAAGCGCCGACTGGGCTCCCGAGCAGCTGGAACAGGTTCCCAAGCATAACCACAGCGCGAGCCAGCGCACCGCAGCGAGTTTCGTAATCCGGGCGCTTGTGCTTGGAACTGTTGACGAATCTATCCCTCCAATCGATGCCCTTGCTCACAAACGCGCCCGCAACCGAGTGGTTGCGCCAAAACTTCAGTTTAGCGGCAATGGCCAGTGCTCATGCAATCTACGCGCCGGTTTCGTCATTTGTCGCGCTGGTAGGCGATTTCTTGCACTTTGCGGCGTTCGACGGCGTGCCCAAGCCGTCTCGAAAAGTGCCGTCTCCGCTCCAACCTGCGAGCAGGCGACTGAGCATTGGTGCGGGTGAAAACGTGGGCGCGCACCGAAGAGTTGTCGCCGGGCCGCCCGTCGATCTCGAACACCTCGATCAGGAACCCGCACCTCCGGCGCGGTTGCAACGCCAGTCCTGTAAATGTCCGCAACGCCAAGGGGGCGGCTCAGCCATCCTCCCTGGCGACCAGTAGAAAAGGTTCGCGCTCCGGCGTCGTCACCGAAAAGCCCGAAGGGCCCACCGCGCTGAAAAAGCGATGGAACATGTCGATGAAGACACGCACGAAGAGTGGCTTTGCCGAACCGTACATGTCGGCGACGATCAGCGTCGGTGGCGGCAGTTCATCGAGGATTGGTCTTCGAACGATCTCCTCGCCATCGGCGGTGGCGCGACCGATCGGCCGCATGTTGAGGACGGCCATGCCGAAGCCGGATGCGACGGCCGAGCGCACCGTTTCATAAGAGCGCGTGCGAAAGCGCACCTCCGGCCGTTTCGCCAGCACGTCGAACAGGGTCAGGAGATAGGTCGCCGTGTGCGGCAGGTCGAGCAGCACCAGCGGCCGTGCCGCCAGTTCCGCCAGCCAGATGCCGTCGCGCGCGGCAAGGGGATCGTCCGCATTGAGCACGGCATGCGCCGGTACCTTGCAGATGCGGGTGACGCTGTCGATACCGATTGGACCGATGTCGTAGAGAATGGCCATCGATCTGGCCGGCGACAAGCCGTTCCTGCAACTGGACCTGGTCGGCCTCGACAAGGTCGATCTCGACATCGCCGACGTTGTCGAGGTAGCTGCGCAGCATCTCCGGCATGAACAGCGCGCCGAACGGCTCGAAGCAGCCGATGCGCAGGACCTTCGGCACGCGCCCGTTGAGGTCTCCGATCGACCGGTTGAACTCCGTTTCCGCCGCCAGCATGATGCGGGCGGCGGCGACGAAGCGTTGGCCGGCCGGCGTGATGGAGACGCCGCGCGCCGGCCGCCTGTCGAAAATGCGCGCCCCCATCCCGGCCTCGGCCAGAGTGATCGCCGCGAGGATGGAGGATTGCGAGATGTAGAGCGATCTGGAGGCCGCCAGCACGCTGCCAAGGCGGGCGACTTCGCAGACATAGCGCAACTGCCGAATGGTCAGATTCATGGCTCTTTGTTACATTAAATAGCGAATATTCCCCACAACAATACATTTTATGGTGATGAAAAAAACCGCCAGATTGCCCGGGCTGACAAGGCTGCCGTAAGAGCGGCCATGAAGTGAGGGGTTCGAACTGCATGCCGAATGGGCTGTCTCCCATTGCCGACGCCGATGTTCTGTGCCGCCTGGCTGCTTCGGAGCTTAGCGCCGCCTACCGCGCTGGATCGCTGTCGCCCGTCGAGGTGACGCTGGCGGCGCTGGATCGCGCCGAAGCGATCAATCCGCTTTTCAACGCTTTCACCATGATCGACCGCAAGGGTGCGATCGAGGCCGCAGGTGCTTCCGAGAAACGCTGGCGGGCAGGCGAGCCGCTGTCGGCGGCCGACGGCATACCGACGACGCTGAAGGACATCGTCTGGGTCGAGGGCTGGAGCGTGCGTTACGGCAGCAGGACGACGACTTCCGCCGCCTATGACAAGGATGCCCCCGCCGTTGCCCTGCTGCGCAGAGCGGGTGCGGTCTTCATCGGGCAGACGACGACGCCCGAATTCGGCTGGAAGGCGATTACCGACAGCGGCCTCTGCGGCATCACGCGCAATCCCTGGAATGCGCAAAAGACTCCCGGCGGTTCCTCCGGCGGAGCGGCGGTGGCCGCCGCCACCGGCGCCGGCGTCTTCCATCTCGGCACCGATGGCGGCGGCTCGATCCGCATTCCGGCCTCGTTCACCGGCATCGCCGGATTGAAGCCGACCTTCGGCCGCGTGCCCGCCTATCCGTCCAGCGCGTTCGGAACCGTCGCCCATATCGGACCGATGGCGCGGACAGCACTCGATCTTTCCGTCATGGCCGGCGCCATGTCCGGCCGCGATATCAGCGACTGGCAGCAAGGCGTGGGAACGCTGGCGCCGCTTGGCCGGATCGAAGAAGTTTTGCGGGGCGCCCGGATCGGCTACTGGTCGAAGCCGCCTTCAGGAGCGCTGGATTCCGGGATCGCCGCCGTCGTCTCCCACGCCTTGACGTGTTTCGACGCCTTCGGCGCGACGGTCGAGCCGATTGATCTTCCCGGTGGCGATCTCCTCGATCTGTTCCAGCATCACTGGTTCACCGGCGCCGCGGCGCGACTGGCGCTGGTTCCGCCGAGCGAACGGGCGGGCATCGATCCGGGCTTCCTGGAGATCGCACAGGCTGGGGCAGCGTTCGACGTCCATACGCTCGTCGCCGCACAGTTGGAGCGCGCCGAATTCGGCGCCGCCATGGACCGGCTGCTAGACGACTATGATTTCATCGTTTCGCCGGGGACATCGATTCCAGCCTTCGACGTTGGCCTTGAAGTGCCTCTGGGCAGCGGCCTCTCGCGATGGATCGAATGGGCGGCGTTCAGCTACCCGATCAATCTCAGCCAGCAACCGGCCTGCGTCATCCCTTGCGGCATGACCGAGGCGGGCCTGCCCGTCGGCTTCCAGATCATCGGCGCGCGCGGCGACGATGCCCGCGTGCTTTCGGCGGCAGTCGACCTGGAAGCCGCTTTCGTGCCCATGACCCACGCGTTTCGCCAGAAAGATCTGGTGTGAAAGATTTCGCATGAAGAAAAGACTCTAACCAACGCCAAAAGGGGAACTTTGCCATGATGAACAGACGTGCAATGCTGCAGGGCGTGGTCGGCGCGGGTGCGGCCGGTGCCGCGCTTCTTGCCGATATGAACACTGCGGCGATCGCCCAGGACACCAAGCCCATTCCGGTCGGCTCGGCCCTGCCGATGTCCGGCATCGCCGCCGCCGACGGCATCGAGTTCAAGAACGGTCTCGAACTTGCCGCCGAGGAGATCAATGCGGCGGGCGGCATTCTCGGCCGGCCTGTCGAGATCCACATCGAAGACACCAAGGAAATGGGCGCCGACCTCGTCAGCCAGTCGATGCAGCGCCTGATCGACCGCTTCGAGGCGCCGGTCATCATCAATGGCTACAATCTCGGCACCAACATGATCGAGATGGACGTCGCCGCCGACAACGACGTCATCATGATGCACTACAACACGCTGATTTCGCACAATGAGAAGTTCAAGACCGACCCTGCCCGCTATTACAGCTCCTTCCAGGGCGATCCGCCGGAGTTCTGGTATGGACCGGGCTGCCTGAACTTCCTCAAGACGCTTGCCGCGGACGGCAAATGGAAGGCGCCCAACAAGAAGATCGCCATCATCCCGTCTGCCAACGAATATTCGATCGTCATCGCCAACGCGATCCGCGACAAGGCCGCCGAATACGGCTTCGAGGTTAGTCTGTTCGAGACCGTTCCGTTCCCGACCAACCAGTGGGGACCGACGCTGGCGAAACTCCGCCAGGACCCGCCGGCGGCGATCCTGGTCACGCACTTCCTGCCGCAGGACCTGGCGCAGTTCATGGTCCAATTCCTCGCCGAGCCGATCAACAGCCTGATCTACATGCAGTACGGACCATCGCTGCCGGCTTTCCGCGAGATCGGCGGCGAGGCGGTCAACGGCGTCGTCTATTCGACGGTGATCGGCTGCCTGCCGGACGACTTCTCCAAGCCGTTCCGCGAGAGCTACCGGGCCAAATTCGGTCCGAACTCGGCCTACATCACGGGATCGCAGACCTATGACGGCCTGTGGATGTGGGCGCTTGCCGCGGCAATCGCCGGTGGTCCAGGCGAACCGATGGACAAGGCGCAGACCACCAAGGTGGCCAATGCGATGAAGCGCCTGGTCTATCGCGGGGTCAACGGCACCTACCGGGCCGATCCGGCCGGCCAATCGGCCTTCTGCTATCCGACGCAGGTGGCCGATCCGTCGCTTGGCATGCCGCACCAGTTCCTGCAGCATCAGGATTACAAAACCGATCCGAAGCTGATCGCGCCGGCGCTCTATGCCACGGACAGCTTCATCCTGCCGCCATGGATCAAGTGACCGGACGCGGAAATGAAACCAACGACACCGGCCGGGCCCTTTGCCCGACCGGCTCCATTGGGTGAGAAATATGACTGAGGCCGCCGGTCCGATGCTGGTTTGTGACAGTGTGGTCAAACGGTTCGGCTCGCTGGCCGCCGTCGACGGCGTGTCGATGGTGGTCAATGCGGGCGAGATCGTTGGCATTGGTGGGCCGAACGGCGCCGGCAAGACGACCTTCTTCGACGTGGTGACAGGGATCACGCCGGCCAGTGGCGGCCGGGTGCATTTCGGCGACACCGACATTTCGGCGCTTCCGGCCGACCGCATCTGCCAACTCGGCATCGCCCGCACTTTCCAGCTCAATGCCGCCTTCGACAGCTTGACCGTTCGCGAAAACATCGAGATCGCCGCCTATTTCGGCCGGCAGCGGCGAAGGCTGGCCGGCTTCCGCCTCGGCGAGGATGTCCGGCAGGCAACGATCGAAGCGCTGGACTTCGTCGGGCTTGCGGCCAAGGCCGACGAGACCGTGGCGCGGCTGCCGGTGCTCGACCGCAAGCTGCTGATGATTGCCGGCGCCATCGCCACCCGGCCGAAAATGCTCTTCCTCGACGAGCCGGTGGGCGGGCTCAACGTCGCCGAGATCGACCAGATCATGGCGATGGTGCTGAAACTGCGCGACCAGGGACTGACGATCGTCCTGATCGAGCACGTCATGCGCTTTCTCCTGGCGCTCTCCAGCCGCGTGATCATCATGCACCATGGCAAGGTGATATTCGAAGGCCGGCCGGACAAGGTCGCCGAGGACCAGACCGTTGTCGAAACCTATCTCGGCCAGGGCACGCAGAAACGGCTGAAGAAATTCTTCGATGAGCAAGCCGCCATGACGAATCCGGCGGTGGGGGGAACGCCATGACGGGCGCAGCCGCAAAACCACCTGTCCTGCAACTCGACGGCATCGTCTGCGGCTATGACGGACTCGACGTGCTCAAGGGCATTTCGCTGACCGTTCACGCCGGTGAATTCATCACCGTCGTCGGCCCGAACGGCCATGGCAAGTCGACATTGCTCAAGACCATTTCCGGCCTGGTGCCGCTGCGCGGCGGTCAGATCAGCATCGACGGCCGGCGCCTGTCCGGCAAGCCGCATGAGACGGCGATGCTGGGCGTCGCCCACGTGCCGCAGGGCGATATGCTGTTCGCGCAGATGAGCGTGCTCGAAAACCTTTTGATGGGCGGCTATCTCGCGCCGGACAAGGCCGAGATCACGCGTCGGCTGGACGAGGTCTACGCGCTTCTGCCGAAGCTTGCCGACCGTCGCAACCAGATCGCCTCGAGCCTGTCGGGCGGCGAACGGCGCATGGTCGGCATAGGCCGCGGCCTGATGATGGGCGGGCGCATCCTTTTGATCGACGAGCCGTCGCTTGGCCTCGCGCCACTGATCATCGATCAGGTCTACGACGTCATTTCGCAACTGAGCAAGGCTGGGCGCACGATCCTGCTGGTGGAGGAGAACCCGGCCCGGGTCGAGGACCTCGCCGACCGCCTGCATCTGCTCGACGACGGCGCCATCGTCTGGTCAGGCAAGCCCGCCGAACTGATGGCGCGCGACGAACTCCTCGCAACCTACCTCGGAGGCTGACGCCATGACCGACGTTCTCATGGCCATTCTCGTCGCCGGCTTCACCTCGGGCGCGCTCTATGCGCTGGCGACGGTCGGGCTGTCGCTGGTCTGGGGTTCGATGGGCATGCTCAACATGGCCCATGCGGCGATGCTGACGCTTGGCGGCTACGTCGCCTTCACGGTGATCACCTCGCTCGGCCTGCCGGTCGCGATCGGTTTCGCCGGTGCCATCGTCGCGGGTGCTTTGGCCGGCGCCATCCTCTATTTCGCGATCGTTCGCAATCTCCTGCAGAATGACAAATCGACATTCGAAGCCAACGTCATGATCGCCACGGTCGGCATCGGCATCGCCCTCGAGAATGCCATCCTCCTGACCTATGGCGGGCAGCCGCTGAAGCAGCCGGTTTCGATCGCCGGTGCCTTACGCCTGGGACCGCTGACGCTGCCCTGGCAGAACCTTCTGATCATCGCGGTGGTGGTCGTGATGATGGTGGTCGTCTCGGCGGCGCTCGGCCGCACGCGGATGGGCCGTGCGATCCGGGCGACGGCGCAGAACCGCGACGCGGCGCAGCTCATGGGCGTCGCCGTCAACCGCGTCTACCTGCAGGTGCTGATGCTGTCGGGCGCGCTCGCCGGCATCTGCGGCGTCATGGTCTCGTCGATGACGCAATTGTCGCCGCCACTCGGCAACGACCCGATGCTGAAGGCCTTCATCATGTGCGTGGTCGCCGGTCTCGGCAATCTGCCGGGCGCCATCGCAGCAGCACTTGGGCTGGCGTTGCTCGAATCCTTCGTTCAGTACGCCTTGGGCGCCAGGTGGGGCTTTCCATCGCTGCTGTTCGTCGTCATTGCCGTGCTGATCTGGCGGCCGTCCGGCCTTTTCGGCCACGCCGAAATCCGGCGCATGTGAGGGGCATCATGACAGAGACACGCCCCATGTCCCGTTCCTCCATGTCTCGCTCGGCCAGGACTGATCTTGCCATCAGCCTGATGCTGATCGCGGCGGCGATCGCGCTGCCGTTCCTGGTCGACAGCCGCTACATCCTTGGCCAGATCGTGCTGGCGCTGTTCTATGCGACGATCGCCTCGCAGTGGAACCTCCTGTTCGGCTTCTCGGGCATCTTCTCGCTGGCGCAAATGGCGATCTTTGCGTTCGGCGGCTATGCGACGGCGATGCTCTGCTTCTATTTCGGCTGGAACGTCTGGGCAGCACTTGTGCCGGGCGCGCTGGGCTCCGTGCTGTTCTCGCTGGTCGTCGGCCTCGCCTGCCTTCGCCTGACCGGCGTCTATGTGGCGCTGCTGACGCTGGCGATCGCCCAGACGATGTATCTGCTGATCGTCACCGACACCGAATGTTTCGTCATGGTCGGCTCCGTCTGCCGCCAGTTCACCGGCGGCGCCGTCGGCTTTGCCCGCTTCGGCGACCTCGGCACCAGGGCCTTGCTCCGGGCGCAGTGGCTGGTCGGCAATTACGCCATCATCGCGGTGCTGTTCGCGCTCACCATGGTCTTCACCTACGCGATCGTCAAAAGCCCTATCGGCCTTGCCTTCCGGGCGCTGAAGGACAATCCGGGCTATGCGGTGGCCCGCGGCGTCAACCGCTTCCAGGCGCAGCTTCTGGTGTTCGGCATCTCCGCCTTCTTCACCGGGCTGGCCGGCGGTTTCTATGCCGCGCATTTCCAGGCGATCGGCCCCGGTGTGCTGTCGATGTCGCAACTTATGTTCATCATCGCCATCGTCGTGGTCGGCGGCGTCGGCACGTTCTGGGGACCGCTGGTCGGGACGGTGGTGCTGGTGCTGGCTGACGAATTGATGCGAGAGAGCGGCGAGTTCCGCACGCTCGGGCTCGGCCTGATCATCGCCCTGTCGGTGGTGTTGATGCCCAAGGGGCTGGTCGGCCGTTTTGGTGATCTCATCGACTGGCTCGGGCGCCGTCGCGCCAGCCCCGACAGCCCCGACAGCAAGCCGGCAGCAAGCAGCATTGTGCAAAGCCCGACCCCGGCCGGAAAGTGAGAGACTGACGATGTTCGATACGATCATAGTGGGCGCCGGCTCGGCCGGCTGCGTGCTGGCAAACCGGCTCAGCGCCGATCCTGCCCGCAAGGTGCTGCTGCTCGAGGCCGGGCGCGAGGCGCCGCTCGCCTCGGACGTGCCGTCGGACTGGCCGACCATGTTCAACACGCAAGTCGACTGGAGCTACTACACCGAGCCGCAGGCCGGCTGCCGCGGCAGGCGGGTGTTCTGGCCGCGCGGCAAGATGATCGGCGGCTCCGGCGCGCTGAACGCCATGATCTATATTCGCGGCCTGCCGTCCGACTATGATGGCTGGGCGGCGATGGGCTGCCCCGGCTGGGCGTGGGCTGACGTGCTGCCGGTGTTCAAGGCCAGTGAAAGCAATGCCGAACTCGGCAACGACCCGCTGCACGGCGCCGACGGGCCGCTCCATATCGGCAATGTCGGACATGTCGATCCCAACGAGCTTGCCTGGATCGAGGCCTGCAAGGCCGCAGGCTACAAGCAGAACCGCGATTTCAACGGCGTCGAGCAGGAAGGCGTCGGCCTGTTCCAGTTCACCATCAAGAATGGCGAACGCTGGGGCACCGGCAAGGCCTATCTGCGCCCGGCGCGGGAACGACCCAACCTGACCGTGAAAACCGGTGTGCTGGCGACGGGCCTGATCGTCGAGAAGGGCCGGGTCAAGGGCATCCGCTATCTCGTCAATGGCGAACCTGAGACCGCTTTCGCCGACAGCGAGGTGGTGCTGTCCTCGGGCTCGATCGGCAGTTGCCAGCTGATGCTGCTTTCGGGCATCGGGCCGGCCGACGAACTCGCCCAGGTCGGCGTTGCTCCCGTGCACGACCTCCCGGGCGTGGGCAAGGATCTGCAGGACCACATCAACATTCCGATCACCTTCTATACCAAGGACAAGATCGGCGTCGGCGCCTGGACCGACGAGACGCTGCAGCGCGACTTCGCGGAATGGCAGACATCGCGCAGCGGTCCGCGTTCCTCACCCTGGGTGGCGGCGGGCGGCTTCGTCAAGAGCCGGCCCGATATCGAGCCGGACCTGCAGCTTTACGGCGCCATCAGCCCGCATCGCGACTATGTTCGGTTCCTTTCGTCCAGACCCGGCATCACGCTGCACACCACGCTGCAGCGGCCAGACAGCCGCGGCGAGATTCGCCTGCGCTCGGCCAATCCAATCGAATATCCGGCGATCGACCCACGTTACTTCATCAGCGACGAGGATGGCTCGGACATCGCCACGCTGGTCGAAGGCATCCGCATCAGCCGGCGCATCGCGGCGCAGTCGCCGCTTGCCGAAATGCTCGTCGGCGAAATCACGCCGAGCGCCGAATGCGAGAGCGACGCCGAGATCGCCGACTATATACGCGGCCACTGCACGACGCTCTATCACCCGACCAGCACCTGCCGCATGGGTTCAGATGCGATGGCCGTCGTCGATCCCACGTCGATGAAGGTTCATGGGCTGGACGGGCTTTGCATCGCCGATGCCTCGGTCTTTCCGAAAATGGTGTCGGGCAACACCAACGCGCCGACGATCATGATCGCCGAACGCGCCGCGTCAATGATCCTGGCGGGCTAGGAAACAAAACATGACGACAGGCTGGAATTTCCACGAACTCTATCTCTGGCACGAGACCGGCAATGCCGCGCAGTTCTTTCAGCCGAGCCTGACCATCGAGCCCGGCGAGCATGCGGAGAATGCCGACACGAAACGCAGATTCCGCAATCTGATGGAGGTTTCGGGCCTGACCGAAAAATTGTCCAAGATCGCCTCCGTCGCGGTGAGCGAGGATGACCTCGCCCTGTTTCACGACCGCGACTACATCAGCCGTATCAAGCTGCTCAGTGACGGGCGCGGCGGCGATGCGAGCTATCTCACCCCCTTCGGCCATGGCAGCTACGAAATCGCCTGTCTGGCCGCCGGCGGCACGGCAGCGGTGATGGATGCGGTGTTGAGCGGCGATGTCGACAATGGCTATGCGCTGGTACGACCGCCCGGCCATCATGCCGAGCGCGGGCAAGGCATGGGCTTTTGCCTGTTCGGCAACGTTCCGGTCGCTATCCTGAAGAACCGGGCCAAACATGGCTTCGAGCGGGTCGCCAGCGTCGACTGGGATGTTCATCACGGCAACGGCACCCAGTCCGCCTTCTATTCGGACCCGTCGGTGCTGACCATCTCGATCCATCAGGACGGGCTTTATCCGGATGACAGCGGTCTTCACAAGGAACGCGGCGAGGGCAAGGGAGAAGGCTACAACATCAATGTACCGCTGCCGGCCGGCTGCGGCCACGGCGCTTACATGTCCGTCTTCGAACGCGTCGTGCTACCGGCGCTCAATCGCTACAAGCCTGATCTCATCGTCGTGCCGTCGGGCTTCGACGCCTCGGCGGCCGATCCGCTGGGGCGCATGATGCTGCATAGCGGCAGCTACCGCGACATGACGCGGATGTTGATGCAGGCGGCGGACGACCTCTGCGGCGGGCGCCTGATGATGTCGCATGAGGGCGGCTATTCGGCCTCCTACGTTCCTTATTGCGGCCTGGCGGTGATGGAGCAGCTGTCCGGCATCAGGACGCATATCGACGACCCGTTCCTGCCTGTCTTCGAAAGCTATGCCGGCCAACCCTTGCAGCCACATCAGGCGGCCGCTGTTTCCAGGGCGGAGGAACTTTTGGGCGGCATCGCCTAGAATTCTGATTGCGGTCAGCCAATGAGGCGATCTCAAGACACACCGGCGCCCAATCTCACAAATGCGGGCTTGCGCTGACGGTAGGACGTGCGGCTGATGCAGCGTCGATAGTGAATGAGATAAACCGCAAATCGTTGCTTTTTCTGCGAAAAACTACGCCGGAGCATTCCAGACTACGCTAACTCCTACTCCCACTCGATTGTTCCCGGCGGCTTCGACGTCACGTCGTAGACGACGCGGTTGATGCCGCGGACTTCGTTGATGATGCGGGTGGCGGCGGCGCCGAGGAAGGCCATGTCGTAGTGGTAGAAATCCGCCGTCATGCCGTCGACCGAGGTGACGGCACGCAGCGCGCAGACGAACTCGTAGGTGCGGCCATCGCCCATCACGCCGACCGTCTGCACCGGCAACAGCACGGCGAAGGCCTGCCAGATGGCGTCGTAGAGGCCGGCCTTGCGGATCTCGTCGAGATAGATGGCGTCGGCCTCGCGCAGGATCTCCAGCTTTTCGCGGGTGATGCCGCCGGGGCAACGGATGGCAAGACCCGGGCCTGGGAACGGGTGCCGGCCGATGAAGCTTTCGGGCAGGCCAAGCTCCTTGCCTAGCGCCCTGACCTCGTCCTTGAACAGCTCGCGCAGCGGCTCGACAAGCTGCATGTTCATGCGCGCGGGCAGGCCGCCGACATTGTGGTGCGACTTGATCGTCACCGACGGGCCGCCGGTGAAGGAGACACTTTCAATGACGTCGGGATAGAGCGTGCCCTGCGCCAGGAATTCGGCGCCGCCGAGTTTCTTGGCCTCTTCCTCGAACACCTCGATGAACAGCCGGCCGATGGTCTTGCGTTTTTTCTCCGGGTCCGACTCGCCCTCGAGGGCGTCGATGAAACGGTCCGACGCGTTCACCAGAATGAGCGGTAAATTGTAGTGTTCGCGGAACATCGCCACCACGCCCGCGGCCTCGTCCTTGCGCATCAGGCCGTGGTCGACAAGGATGCAGGTCAGCTGGTCGCCGACCGCTTCGTGGATCAACAGCGCCGCAACGGAGGAATCGACGCCGCCCGACAGCGCGCAGATGACCTTGCCCTTGCCGACCTGCTTGCGGATCGTCTCGACCGCGTGCTCGCGGTAGGCGCGCATGGTCCAGTCGCCCTCGATGCCGGCGATGTTGTGGACGAAGTTGCGCAGCAGCCGGGCGCCGTCGGGCGTATGCACCACCTCGGGATGGAACATGATGCCGTACATCTTGCGCTCGATGTTGCCGAAGATGGCGAAGGGCGAGCCTTCCGACTTGCCGAACACTTCGAAGCCCTTGGGCAAGGAGATGACGCGGTCGCCATGGCTCATCCACACCTGGTGGCGCTGGCCAGGTGCCCACAGGCCCTCGAACAGCGGGCTATCCTTTTGGATCTCGACGAAGGCGCGGCCGAACTCGCGATGGTCGGAGCTTTCGGCAACGCCGCCCATCTGCACGCACATGGCCATCTGGCCGTAGCAGATGCCAAGCACCGGCACGCCGGAATCGAAGACGATCTGCGGCGCGCGCGGGCTGCCGATATCGCCGGTCGAAGCCGGACCGCCGGACAGAATGACGGCCTTCGGATTGATGCGCTTGAATGCCGCTTCGGCCGACTGGAATGGCACGATCTCGGAAAACACGCCGGCCTCGCGGATGCGGCGGGCGATGAGCTGGGTGAACTGGCTGCCGAAATCGACAATCAGGACGGTGTCGGGATGATTGGCTGTTTTCATGGCGAGCGTTTAGAGAAAGAAACGAGTCGGCGCAATGGGTTGCGTAGCCCGACTTTCAGGCTGGTCTGGCATCTTCATGGGATGGTTCCGTCCGAAGGGCGCCGTCGCCGATCGCCCGTTCGAGCCGCCTGACGGCGTCCGCCAGCTTCTCGTCGATGACTTCAAGATATTCGGTCCAGTCGCCGACATGCCTGAGATCCGCCGCCCCGTCGGAGATGCCGCGCAGACCGATCAGCGGAATGTCGAACAGTTGGCAGGCGCGCAGGCAGGCGAAGGTCTCCATGTCGACCATGTCGGCGCTAACAGCATCATAGGCCGCGCCAGTGATGATCGCTGCGCCGGTCGACAGGGTCGCCTGCCTGATCTCCGGTATCTTGAAGGGCAATGGCACGGTTACCGGCAGGTCGAGGAAGGGTGTCGCACCCTTTTCGAAACCGAGCGGCGAAGCGTCGATGTCACGGTAGCTGACCGAAACCGCCTGGTAGATCTCCGTCTGCTCCAGCGTCCGACTGCCGGCTGAGCCGAGCGAAACAACGAGATCCGGCAGTGCCTTTTGCGATTTCAGCCAGGAGAGTTCCGCACCCAGCCTGACGCCGGCCTCGACGGGACCGACACCGGTTATCAATGGCGTGAACAGTTGCTTGAGGTGCGGGCCGTATTCGGCCTGCGCCGCCATGACGAAGAGGACGTCCTTGCCCGACAGGCGCGACACTTTACCGGTCATGATGATTTGCTCCTCTCCGCCGGATCATCTGCTTATCTGCACCGCCGCTCGCCGGGACCCGCTGCCTCCGGCAGCTCCCGGCGTTCGTGGCCTTCCATCGTGCCACCGGCACGATGGATTCGCCTGCGGCGAACCGGCCACTCACCCTTCTATGCCATCACGCCCGACCACGGTCATCATGGTGCCGGTCATGGTGGCGATCAGCTTGGCCTCGCCGTCGGCGGCAAAGGCGTAGGCCTGGCCGTCGGCGACGATGATGGTGCGGCCCGGCTTGGTCACCGAGCCGCGGAACAGGAAGCGCTCGCCCCTGCCCGGCGCCAGGAGGTTGACCTTGAACTCGATGGTCAGCACGCCGGAATTTTCCGGCATCAGCGAAAAGGCGGCATAGCCGCAGGCCGAGTCCAGCGCCGTCGAAATGACGCCGGCATGGAGGAAGCCATGCTGCTGGGTGAGTGCCGCCGAATAGGGCATCTCGATCTCGATGATGCCGGGGGTCACCAGCGTCAGTTCGGCGCCGATCGTGGCCATCGCCTTCTGGCGCGCGAAGGATGTCCTGACGCGATCCTCATAGTCCGGGGCGGGTACGATCTTTGCTGCCATTGCCGCTGCTTCCTTTACGCGGATAGCTTATTGCAGAGGCATGGACGGCAGGCAAATGCTTTTGCTGCACTGCACAATCGACCTGGCATGCCGGCCGGCGCCGCGCATCCGTCAGGAATTGGATTCAGGCCGATCTGCGTAACGCACAGAGATAAAACCCATCGGTGCCGCTGAGCGCCGGCGACAGCGAGATGTCGCCTTTGGCGCCGATGCGTGCGGCTGCCTCATGGCCGGGAAAACGGCTGTCCCAGAGCTTGCGGTGGTCGACGGGAACATAACCGCTGTTACGGTCCCGAAAGGCCGCGATCTGCTCACCGTTTTCCTCATCAAACACCGAGCAGGTGATGTAGACCAGCAGGCCGCCCGGTTTGACATAGGCTTTGGCCGCATCGAGGATCGCCGACTGCTCGCCCTTGCGGGCATCGAGCTGTCTTTGCGTCAGCCGCCATTTGGCATCGGGACGGCGGCGCCAGGTGCCGCTGCCGGTGCAGGGGGCGTCGACCAGCACGATGTCCATGTGATTGCCGAGCGGCGCGAGTTCCGTGGGCTTGGTGACCACCTGCACATTGCGGTTTTCCGAACGACGGATGCGGTCGAAGATCGGCGCCAGCCGCGCCTTCTCGGCATCGTGGGCAAAGATCTGGCCACGATTTTCCATCGAAGCCGACAGTGCCAGCGTCTTGCCGCCGGCGCCGGCGCAGAAATCCAGCACCTGCATGCCGGCTTCGGCCCCGGCAAGGGCGGCCGCGATCTGCGAGCCTTCGTCCTGGACCTCGAACCAGCCCTTCTGGAAAGCCGGCTCGGCCTGCACGTTTGGGTGCCGGCCGTCGCCGTCGATCGGCGGGATGCGGATGCCGTGTGGCGCGATTGCCGAGGGTTTCGCGCCGGTTCCCGTCAGTTCGGCCAGCACCTTGTCGCGATTGGCCTGCAAGGTGTTGACCCTAAGGTCGAGCGGCGGGCGCGTCGCCAGCGCCGCGCCCTCGTCGGCCCAGGTGGGCCCAAAGGCTCGCTCGAAAAGCGGCGCGCACCAGTCCGGAACATCCGCCCGCACCGCGTCCGGCGCGTCGCCGAGCCGATGGTCGGCGATGGCCTGAAGCTCGGCGGCGGTCAGCAGCGGCGGTGCGAACTTGTCGCCATCAAGCGCCTCGTTGAGCGATTGTGCCGTCTGGCCCCATTCGAGCAGCAGCGCGCCGAAGCCGATGGCGCGCGGCGTGTCCTGCCCCAGCAGCCAGCCGGCGGAACGCTTGTGGCGCAAGGCGTCATAGACGATGTTGCCGATCGCCGCACGGTCGCCGCCGCCGGCGAAGCGATGCGACAGGCCCCAATCCTTCAGCGCGTCCGCCACCGGCCGGTGGCGCCGGCCGATGTCTTCCAGCACTTCGATGGCCGCAGCCAGCCGTCCGCCCAATCGCATGGTCTTGTTCCGTCACGCAGAAAATTATTCCGGCCCTGCTCTAGAGCGCGCAACCGGCGCGCACAAGCAGTTCGGCCTGCACAACCGCTCTGCTTTCCAACTTTTCTGGTTGCGAATACTCTTCCGGTTGTGATTCGCGGAGCGCAAAAGGCAGACGGGCGGATCGACACGAGGAGAGGGCAATGAAGACTTATCTGGCGGAAGTTCTAGGCACATTTCTATTGGTGTTCATCGGTACGGCTTCTGTGGTGACGGGCGGCTTCGGTGGCGCGCTGCCGCTCGGCCAGGAAGGCATCGGTCTGGCGTTCGGCATCGGCCTCATCGCGGCGGCCTATGCGATCGGCCCGATTTCGGGCGCGCATCTCAATCCGGCGGTGACGCTCGGCGTCTTCCTTGCCGGCCGGCTGCCGGCCAAAGACGTCATCCCCTACTGGATCGCGCAGGTCATCGGCGGCGTCCTTGCTTCGCTGGCGTTGTGGATCATCGTTTCCGGCCAGGTTGGCGGACACACGACCGGCTTCGGCGCCAATGGCTGGGACGTGACGAAATGGGGCGTCAGCTCGGCATTTCTGTGGGAAGTGATCGGCACCTTCACCTTCGTCACCGTGATCCTTGGCGTCACGGCTGAAAAGCACTCGACGGCGTTCGCCGGACTGGTCATCGGCCTGACGCTGGCAGGATTGCACTTCGCCATCATCCCGGTGACCGGAACGTCGCTCAACCCGGCCCGCTCGATCGGCCCGGCGCTGTTTTCGGGAACTGCCGCGATCGGCCAGCTCTGGCTGTTCATCGTTGCACCGCTGATCGGCGGCGCCATCGCCGGCGTGGTTGCGAAGGCGCGGGTGTTTGAGAAGGATTGAGCTTTGGAGGGTTGAATACGAAGGCGCGGGCCAGGGCCCGCGCCTGAGTGATTGGCACGATAGACCCGCCAGGCCTCCCCAATCACGGCTTGGATAGGCGCGGCCTTAGATGGGAGCTTTGCGCCCCATCTCGGTCGTTGAGGTTAGTGTTGCCAAATGCCTGAGAGCCGACACCGCAGACAGTAGGCTGCAGGTGCGTGCGCGCGTAAGAACGGTGCTCTCAACGTGACACTGCTAAAAAAGGGCGGGACGAACGCCAAGCGCATTGTTGTCAACGCGACAAATGACTGTCGCGAAGGAAGGTCGAGGCTCGCTGAGGTTCGGTGGGCGGGCGACCTAAATACGACTAACAGAAGCTATCGAGCACGCCAGTTCTTTTTCCGTGAACGGCTTGCTGAGAACGTTCATCTCGCGAGCGCCCGGTAGTTCGGCATAGCCCGTCGCTATAATGACGGGGATTTTCGGCCACTTGGTTTTCATTGCGTCCGATAGCTGCAGGCCTGTCATCTTTGGCATCGCATGGTCCGTTATGACGAGGTCGAACGGCTGCTCCTCCAGCAGGTCAAGGGCTGCTGCGGCCGAATGCGCCTCGGTAACGGCATGCCCAAGATCCTCAAGCATCGCAGCGGTGTTCAACAGCACTAGAACGTCGTCATCCACTGCCAGAATCCGGAGAGAGGCAGCCTCGGCGGTTTTCGGGCCGAGGGCCTCCTGCTCCCGCGCGCGGTCTGATGTCGCGGCAGCCACTGGCAGCCACATTTCCGCAGTCGTGCCTGCTCCCTTGTGGCTGATGAGAACCAGGCGCCCGCCCATCTGTTCCGTCATCCCGTGCACCATCGACAGACCCAGTCCCGTCCCTTTGCCAACTCCTTTTGTGGTGAAGAACGGTTCTGTCGCGCGGGCAAGCGTTTCCTCGTCCATTCCTTCGCCACTGTCCATTATTGAAAGGCAGACATATTCGCCTGGCGTTAAGCCAGCGCCATGCCTTTCACCAATCCGTTCCTGCCGGGCGGAAATCAAGATCGTTCCCCCGTCAGGCATGGCATCCCTGGCGTTAACGCATAGATTCAGCAATGCGAGTTCGATTTGGCTCTCATCAATCATGACCTGATTGAGGGAAAGGGGAAATTTTGTCTGTATACTCGCCCTTGAGCCTAGCGATCGCTCTAGCAACTCCTTCATTCCCTGTATCAAGCTAATTATGTCAACGGGTCTCGGATCGAGTTGCTGTCGCCGCGCAAAAGCCAGCATGCGCTGCGTCAACGAGGCACCCCGTTGCGCACCGAGCACGGCATTGTCGAGGAGACGCAACAGCTGTGGATCGTCGGGCAGCCGTTTGCGAAGGAGTTCAAGACTGCCCAAAACCGCCATCAGCAGATTGTTGAAGTCGTGAGCCACGCCGCCCGTCAGCTTGCCGATCGCATCCATTTTCTGTGAATGAAAAAGGGCCTCACGTGCCTGATCCAGTGACTCCTGCGCCTTCTTTCGCTCTGTGATGTCGCGGGTAATCTTCGCAAAACCCAGAAGCTCGCCATTGTCGTGCCGTATCGAGTCGATGACCACGTGGGACCAGAACGCGGTGCCATCCTTGCGGATGCGCCAACCTTCCCGCTCAACTCGACCCTCACGCGCGGCGGTCTCCAGCGCGCTTTGCGGACCGCCTCGCTCGCGATCCTCGGGCGTATAGAATTGGGAAAAATGCTTCCCGATGATTTCGTTCGCCGAATAGCCTTTGATACGCTCGGCGCCTGAGTTCCAGCTCGTAATTATCCCTTGTGGATCGAGCATATAGATCGCGTAGTCCGTGACGCCTTGGACCAGACGTTGGAACTGCTCCTGGCTTTTGCGGAGTTCCTCCTCCGCTTTCTTTTGTTCGGTCAGATCACGGCTGACTTTGGCAAAGCCGGCCAGGTTGCCGCCTGGATCGCGGATGGGATCGATCACAATGTGAGCCCAGAAACGATTCCCGTCGCTTCGGACCTGCCAGCCTTCGCTCTCGAACTTGCCCTCACGGGCTGCTGTCTCCAGATCACGCGCGGGCAGGCCGGAGTCCCGATCCTCCGGTGTGTAAAACCGGGAAAAATGCTGGCCAATGATCTCGCGGGAAGCATAGCCTTTGAATCGCTCGGCGCCCGCGTTCCAGCTCGTCACGATCCCGGAAGGATCCAGCATGTAGATCGCGTAATTGGTAACGGCCTGGACGAGAACGCGGTAGCGATCCTCATCGGCTGGATTGACGGTCCCTTGAATCATTCCCCCATCCATTTACTTCGCTGCAACGGGAGAAAACCGCCGCCGGCCCCTTATGGTTCCACGCTAAATCAAATGAACTGGTGCCGACGGGCATGGGGTGGACCTCGCACCAGTGTGCATCCCAACTTCGTCCCCCATTTCAAGGAGATTTACTTGCCTCCCAGCAGCGCGCCGATTACTAGAATTAGCTCCAGGAAATCGATGTTTCCCTGGGCCAGGTGGCCAAGCGGTGCAACCGTTCTACATTATTGATGCCCAATGACGGGCTGACAGTTTCTGGTGGAGACTAGGGGCGGAATGGCCGAGCGAAAAAAGCAGCCCGTTGTAAGTTCCGGTATCGCCGGCTTGGACGAAATTCTTCGTGGTGGTCTGCCCGCTTCGAACTTTTATATCGTGCAGGGCGATCCCGGCGCAGGCAAAACCACGGCAGCCTTGCAGTTTCTGCGTGCCGGCGTGGCGGCCGGTGAACGCTGCATCTACGTCAGCCTTTCGCAAACCGCTTCCGAACTGCAGGCGATTGCCTCTTCACACGGCTGGACGCTCGATGGAATTCGCGTCGAAGAGCTTTCGGCCTCCGAAGCCGTGAGTGGCGCAGCCGATCAGACGATTTTCCAGACCGCCGACCTTCGCTTGGATGAGACGCGCAAGGCGATCGAACGCGCGATCGAAGAATATAAACCACACAGACTGGTGTACGACTCCTTGCTCGAAATCCGGCTGATCACCGGCGATACGCCAAGGTTTAGGCGGGAACTGATCGGCTTCAAAGCCTTCCTGGCCAGGCGGGGCATTGTGGCTGTTTTGCTCGATACCCAAACCAGTGGCGGCGATCACAATGGCGAGGAAATCGAGGGCATCGCCCACGGCGTCATCCGCCTTGATAAGTCGCTCGAGGACTATGGTGCGGTGCGCCGGCGGATCGAAGTCAGCAAGATGCGTGGCGTGCCTTATGCCGACGGTTATCATGACATGGCCATTCGCGAGGGTGAAGGCGTCGTTGTGTTTCCAAGGATTGTGCCGGGCTCGCCTCCCGAGGTGACCAAGCCGCAACTGATCAAATCGGGAGTCGAGGCTCTCGACGAGATGTTTGGCGGCGGTCAGGAGTCAGGAACAATAACACTGGTTATCGGTCAGTCCGGAACCGGCAAGTCAACTATGTCGTCTCTTTACGCGACGGCTTCTCTCAAGCGAGGCGAGAGCGTTGCCCTCTTCCTGTTCGAGGAGCGGTTGGAGACCTTCTTTCGCCGCTCCGAAGGGCTCGGGATGGACCTGCGGCAGTTCCACAAGGATGGCCAACTGGTCATCTACGATTTTAGCCCGAACGAAATCTCGCCAGGCGAGTTCGGCCAGATCGTGCAGCAAGTCGTCAGCCGCAACAATACACGTGTGGTGGTGATTGACAGCTTCACGGGCTATCTGAATTCACTTCCCCACCGCGAAAAGGCGGTGCTCGACATCCAATCTCTCCTGAAACATCTCGCGCGTGCGGACGTGCTGACAATGCTCATCGTCGCGCAGCATGGATTGCTCGGGCAGAATGTCGGGATTGACGTCGATGTCAGCTTTCTCGGGGATACCGTGCTTCTACTTCGTATGGCCGAGCACGAGGGCCGGTTGAGGCGCAACATTACAGTCGTCAAAAAGCGCCACGGTCCGCACGACCTCGATGTCCGGGAACTCTTCATTGCAAGCTCCGGGGTTTCGGTCGTTGCCTACAATCCTCTGCCTGAGACGTGAGCGGCACCGATTCCAACGGTCTGGGAACGCTCGATTGGGTGCTCATTTTGGCGCCCTACCGTAAGGACGCTGCTTACACGACCTCCCTGCTGCAGGAGCGCGGTGTTCGGGCTCAAGCGGCCGACCCCGCGGATTTGAACAACCTGCTTGCGTTATCTCCCGGGGTGCTGGTCGTTACGCATGAAGCCTTGGACCCCACGGCCATCGCAACTGTTGCCAGTTTCCTTCAGCATCAGCCGAACTGGTCGGAAATACCCATCGTGATCCTACTCGACCGCGCGGCGCCCCAAGTGCGCGTCCAGGCCGCCCTGAACGCTGCCTGGCCACGTTCACGCCAGATTTTTTACCAACGTCCCGTGGCCGCGTTGGAACTGATCAGCGGGATACAGTCGGCACTCCTCACCAGAGCCCGCCAGCGCGACGTACGCGATTACCTTGAGCGGGAAACCGAGCTGCGCCTCGAACTCAATCATCGGGTAAAAAACATCCTCGCAACAGTCGTATCAATCTTTGACATGACACGGCGCGCCGCAACCTCGGCAGCCAGCCTGTCCGAAGACTTCAAGGGCCGCTTGAGAGCCTTGGCGGATGTTCATTCCGCTGTATTTGCGGCCGGCGGCGAGGCCGTACCTTTGACAGATGTCGTGAATTCGGTCCTCGCGCCGTACATTTCCAGCGGACAACACGGCATTACGATTGAGGGGCCCGAGGTGTTGCTTTCGCGCGAGGCCGGCACGACGCTCGCTCTCTCGCTCCACGAGCTTGCAACGAATGCGATCAAATATGGCGGATTGTCCTATCCCGAAGGAAGGATAGATTTGGAATGGAAGATCGCTTCGAGTTCGGAACCAGTTCTGGCGCTGAGATGGACAGAATCGGGAGGACCGCCGGTCGTTCAGCCCTCGCGAGTAGGATACGGCACACGCTATATGCGCGCCGCACTGACCAGCCTGTTTGGAGAGCCTCCTGATCTCGTCTTCGCATCGGATGGCCTGCGTTTCTCGATTCACGGACTACTCTCCCGCCTTAGCCCGCAATCAACCGAGTAGTGTAGCGGCACCTTGGCTGCTCACCCAAAAGCACGGCATCTCGAGAAACATCGAGATTGCTATCAATTGAAGCTGGCTCAAATGTCGACGTGGACGGCCCACCGGTGTTGGATGCCAATCGGGGTTCACAGTCGACGCCGGCCGTTGCCCAGCCGCAGCGCGAGCCAGCCCTCAAGCCGTCTTCTGCGCCAGCAGCCCCAATTCCTCGACCATGCCTTGCGCATCAAGAACTTCTGCGGCTTGCCGGTCACGTCCTCGGCAATTCGGCGCGGAAGCGCCATCTCAGGCAAAGAGCGGTCGTCTGCAGTTCGCTATCGGCTTCCAGGCTGATGAACCCAAGCAGTCCGTTGGCGGCTGTCTCGTGCCGCATCTAATTGCCAACTGAGCCAGAGTTCATGGTACAAATATAAGAAATATATATGTAAGAAATACCACGATATGGACCGCACCCGTCAAGAATGTTGTTCTTTCAGTACTAAAACTTACGTTGCATATGAACAGCGCTAAAATCAAAAGCACTGTGTCAGTCGCCGGCAGCCCCAGGGTTAACCCTCTTCCCGTCAGCAGGCTGGCGGCTGCGACCGCCGGTATTGTCAAACCAATTGTGGCGCAAGCGGAACCCATCGCGACATTCAAGCCGCGTTGCAGTTCATTGTTGAGTGAAGCGCGAACCGCCGAAATGGCCTCTGGCATCAAAACCAGCCCGGCGATCAATGCCCCCACAATGCTGTCAGCCTGTGTCACCTGATAGGCAACGAGCGTGTTTTCAACACTTGCGGCGACCTGCTCGGCGAGCATGACAATGCCGATCAGCCCGATCAAGAGCAGCAATGTGCCGGCAAAGACGCTTTCGTCAGGGGCAGTCCGCAGCGCAACGCCGTGGGCCTGCCCTTCGACAAAGTCTTCTCGGTGGCGGACAGTCTGCGCGAACACAAAACTCGCATAAAGCAGCACCGAAAGCACGCTCACAAAGCCAAGTTGAGCTGCCGAAAATGTGCCCGGCCCCGTAGCTTGTGTGTAGGTCGGCAAAATAAGCGTCATGATGGTCAGTGCGATCAGAACCGCCAAATATGCGCTGGTCCCTTGTCGAACAATTGCCTGCTTGCGATGACGCCAGCCGCCAAGCGCAAGACACGTGCCGACGACGCCGGTGGATGCAATCATCACCGTTGAAAAGACGGACTCACGTGCAAGCGTCGGGTTGTTCTCTCCATGCAGCATCATGGAAACGATGATCGACACCTCGATTGCCGTCACGGCAAAAGTCAGCACCAATGTGCCGTAGGGCTCTCCTACACGCCGAGCCACCGACTCGGCGTGGTCGAGCACCACGAAAATGGTGGTGAACATGATCGCACTCGAAAGCGCTCCGACGAGTATCCTGGCGCTCAGCGAACCTTCGTCCGCCGACAGCCCGCCTGCCCTGACTGCAACAGCCATCACCAAGGCGGCCAAGGGCATCGCATAAGAAACCACCGATCGTTTGAAACCGCCCATGCAAGCCCCTGCGCGCTGCTGCGAACCGTGGCTGCATTCGCGCACCGACAGATCGAAGCGTTCACCCGTTCACGCCGTCTTCTGCGCCACCAGCCCCAGTTCCTCCACCATCGCCTCGCGCATCAAGAACTTCTGCGGCTTGCCGGTCACCGTCATCGGCAATTCGGTGCGGAAGCGTATGTGGCGGGGGATCTTGTAATGGGCGATCTGGCCGGCGCAGAAGTTCCTGACCTCCTGCTCCGTGGCGATCTGGCCGGGCTTGAGCACGATCCAGGCGCACAGCTCCTCGCCATATTTGGCGTCGGGAATGCCGAACACCTGCACCTCCTTGACCTTTGGATGGCGGTAGAGGAATTCCTCGACCTCCCTGGGATAGACATTCTCGCCACCGCGGATGACCATATCCTTGACCCGGCCGACGATGTTGCAATAACCCTCGGCATCGATGGTGGCGAGGTCGCCGGTGTGCATCCAGCCGTCGCTGTCGATCGCCTCGCGGGTCTTCTCCTCGTCGTCCCAATAACCCTTCATCACCGAATAGCCGCGCGTGCAAAGCTCGCCCGGTACGCCGACCGCAACGGTGGCGCCACCGGCATCGACCGCCTTGACCTCGACATGGGGGTGGATGCGCCCGACGGTCGAGACGCGCTTTTCCAAGGGGTCGTCGACGCCGCTCTGGAACGAGACCGGGCTGGTCTCGGTCATGCCGTAGGCGATAGTCACCTGTTCCATATGCATCAGCGACACCACCTTCTTCATCACCTCGATCGGGCATGGCGAGCCGGCCATGATGCCGGTGCGCAGGCTGGAGAGATCGAAGGCGGAAAAATCCGGATGATCCAGCAGGGCGACGAACATGGTCGGCACGCCATAAAGCCCGGTGCAGCGTTCCTGAGCCACCGCCTTCAGTGTGGCGCCGGCGTCGAACCCTTCTCCCGGGAAAACCATGGTCGCGCCTTTCGAGACGCAACCCATCGTGCCCATCGACATGCCGAAGCAGTGATAGAGCGGCACCGGAATGCACAGCCGGTCGTCGGCGGTCAGCTTGATCGCCGAAGTGACGAAATTGCCGTTGTTGACGATGTTGCTGTGGGTCAGGGTCGCGCCCTTGGGGGCTCCCGTGGTGCCTGAGGTGAACTGGATGTTGATGGCCTCGCCCGGCTTCAGCTTCTCCGAGATGCGGTCGAGGCTGTCATGCTCGTCACGCCCGGCCATGGCCAGCACGTCGCCGAAATTGAACATGCCGGGCGAATTCTCGTCGCCCATGCGGATGACGATCTTCAGCGCCGGCAGTTTCTGTGCCTTGAGCTTGCCCGACGTGGCCTTGGCGATCTCGGGTGCCAGCGTCTCGATCATGCCGAGATAGTCTGACGTCTTGAACCTGGCAGCGGTGACCAGCGCCTTGCAGCCGACCTTGTTCAGCGCATAGTCGAGCTCGGTCAACCGATAGGCGGGGTTGATGTTGACCAGGATCAGGCCGATGCGGGCGGTGGCGAACTGCGTCACCAGCCATTCCCAGCGGTTGGGCGACCAGATGCCGACGCGATCGCCCTTTGCCAACCCCAGTGCCAGGAAGCCGGCGGCCAGCGCGTCCACCGTGTCCGAAAGTTCGCTCCAGGTGAAGCGCTTGTCCTGATCGACGAAAACGGCGGCGTCGAGCGTGCCGTATTTGCTGACGGTGTCGGAAAACAGCGCGGGGATGGTCTTGTCGAGCAGCGGCACGCTGCGTTCGCCAGAGACATGCGCCCTGTTGTCGACGGGTGCGACGAAGACACCGCCAGCACGCGCGCCGCGTCCGCGCAGATTGCTGGCATTCTTCAGCTCGTCGAGATTGACCGGCATCGCTCTCTCCTCCCGGGACTGGCCGAGCCTATCAGCCCGAGGGGGTGGTGAAAATCCCGCCGATGGTCGGGGCCGGGCAACGATACGGTCCACGACGCTTCGGGGCCTTCGTTGGTTGACGAACATCAAAACGCAAAAACCCGCCTGGGCGGCGGGTCACTGGCGCAAATCAGCACCATAGGCAAAAATGTACCATAGCTGACTGCACCGGTCAAGGAAATAATTCCTATACAGGAAAAACCCTGGCGCAAAGTTACCGACACCGCAGGACGGACCGCCGTAAGGGTTTTGAAGCTGGGTTTGGAGCCCTGAGGGCAGCGGGCGAAGGCCCGCCGCTATCCGACCGCTGACGCCATCTTCGCCGCGATGTCGCGCAAGAGTGCCTCATCCGCCGCTGCCCGTGTCCTCTTCGACGCTACCAGACAGGCCTGTGAGCGCAGGACGAGGCCATCGCCCAGCACCTTGAGATGATTGGCGCGCAGCGTCGAGCCGGTGGTTGTGATGTCGACGATGACATCGGCCAGACCGGCCGCCGGCGCGCCTTCGGTTGCCCCTAGGCTCTCGACGATGCGATAAACCTGGATGCCGTGCTTCTGCGAGAAGAATTGCTGGGTCAGCCGCCAGTATTTGGTGGCGATGCGCAGCCGCCGGCCATGGCGCTGGCGAAAATCGGCGGCGACGTCGTCGAGATCGGCCATGGTGTCGACATCGAGCCAGATGTCGGGCACGGCAACCACCACATCGGCATTGCCGAAGCCGAGACGGGCGACAAATTCGGCGCGGGTCTCCCAGTCGGCGAGGTTTTCACGCACCAAATCCTCGCCGGTGATGCCGAGATCGACGGCGCCCTGGCCGATCTCGCCTGATATCTCGGAAGCCGACAGGAACACCACTTCGACATCGTCCAGGCCCTCGACGCGGGCGTGGTACTTGCGCTCGTCGCCGGGCAGGCTGACGGCGAGGCCGGCTTTGGCCAGCACGTCCAGCGCCTGTTCTTTCAGGCGCCCTTTGGATGGGACCGCCAGCGTGATCATGGCGCCGTCTCCCGCAATGCCTCGATGCGGTCGAGCCAGACCGAAAAGCCGACGCCGGGGATAGGCGTCTTCGCGCCAAGCAAGGTCAGCAGCCGGTCATAGCGGCCGCCGCCGACCAGCGGCCGGTCGCCATTGTCGGCCGCGATTTCGAAAACCAGGCCGGTGTAGTAATCGAGCGGGCGGCCGAAGGCGGCGTCGTAGCGGACTTTATCGGCCGGCAAGCCATGCGTTTCGATCGCCTTGGCGCGGGCAGCGAACTTTTCCAGCGCGACATCGAGCGACAGACCGGCGCCGGTGGCGAAGGACTCCAGCGCCTGGGTTGCGCCATCAAGCGGAACGTCGATCGCCAGAAAATCCTTCAGCGCGGAAAAGGCCTCGCTCGACAACCGAACGCTGCGCAATTCGGCTTTCTCGATCAGCCGCCGGGCAATGTCGGACGGCGCGCGTCCGGCGGACGCCGACAGGCCCGCCTCTTCCATGCCGCTGGCGATGTGAGCGGAAAGACCGTCCAGATCACCGTCGAGGACGAGAGCGGCGACCGGACCGGAGAGTTGGCCGTTGCGCGGCGGGTTGGCGAGATCGGCGAGTGCCGCCTCAAGCATCGGCGCCGAGCCGAACGCACGGGCAAGGCGCATGCGCCAGCCGCGCGGCAGGCCAAGGGCAGCCAGAACCGCCTCGAAAATGGTCTGGTCGCCGAGCGTGATGGCCAGCGCCTGACCAGGCAGCACCAGCGACAGCAGCGCATGCGCGTCCGCCACCGAGCGGGCATCGGCCCCAGCGGTATCGCGGTCGCCAAGATCCTCTATGCCGGCCTGGAAGAACTCGTTGCCGCCTTCGCGGCGCTGGCGAAACACCTCGCCCAGATAGGAATAACGGCGCGGCGTGCCGGCCTGCGAGCTTATGTGGTCGAGGCAGACCGGAATGGTGAATTCCGGCCGCAGGCACAATGTCTGCCCGGTTTCGCTTTCGGTCAGGAAGATACGGCGGCGTAGATCCTCGCCGGCCATGTCGAGGAACGGGTCGGCCGGCTGCAATATGGCGACTTCGACCGCATGCGTGTTGCGGGTGGCGAAGAGGTTGGTGATGTCGGTTGATATTGCGGGGTAGCGGGAGGTCATCGATCGGATGGGCGCGAGGCACCCCCCTCTGGCCTGCCGGCCATCTCCCCCGCAAGGGGGGAGATTGGCAGCTTCGAGCTTGGCGCGCCATCTTCAACACCGGAGATTGGCGAAAGCCTCGGCGGCATCCAATCTCCCCCCTTGCGGGGGAGATGGCCGGCAGGCCAGAGGGGGGTATTCAAGCGCCACCTTTCGCGCGATCAGCGGCCTGCGCCGCCAATATCTTCTTCACCTCACCAACCAGCTCGCTTTCCGCCACCGTCACCTGCGCCGGGCGCGCGGCGCGCCATTCGGCGTTGTCGGTGATTTCGGCCGACATGCGCGCGCCTTCGATCAGGTCTTTGATCTGCAGCTCGCCCTTGGCGCGCTCGTCGCCACCCTGGATGATTGCGACCGGGCAGCCGCGGCGGTCGGCATATTTGAGCTGCGCCTTCATGCCGGCGCCGCCGAGATACATTTCGGAGCGGATGCCGGCGGCACGCAGCTCCGAAACCATCTTCTGGTAGCGGCCGAGGCTGTCGGTGTCCTTGTCCATCACCAGCACGACGACAGGTGCGATCACATCCGAGGCGTCGAGCTTGCCGAGGTTCTTCAGCGCGGTCATCAACCTGGAGACGCCGATGGAAAAGCCGGTCGCCGGCACAGGCTCGCCGCGAAAACGCGAGACGAGGCCATCATAGCGGCCGCCGCCACCGACCGAGCCGAAGCGCACGATCTGGCCGTCTTCGTTGGGGATTTCGGCCAGAAGCTCGGCTTCGAAAACCGGGCCGGTGTAGTATTCGAGGCCGCGCACGACCGAGCGGTCCATGGCGATACGGTCCTCGCCATATCCTGCCGCCCTGACCAGCGCTTCAATCGTGGCGAGTTCGCCGACGCCTTCCTGGTAGATGGTGTTCGAACTGACCATGGAATCCTGGCCGGCCTGTATAGTCCTCGCAGTCGCGAGAAGAACCGCCTCGGCTTGCCCGTTGTTCAATCCGGCGCCCTTGGCGAAGTCGCCTTCGCCCTCCCTGCCGCCGTCCCAGCGGCCCGGGCCAAGCAAAAGCTTCACGCCTTCCGGCCCGAGCTTGTCCAGCTTGTCGATCGCCCGCAGCACCGTCAGCCGGCGGCCGGCATTCTCCTCGCCGCCAAGCCCGATCGCCTCCAGCACACCGTCCAGCACCTTGCGGTTGTTGACGCGGATGACGTAGTCGCCGCGCTTGATGCCGAGCGCTTCCATGACGTCGGCCATCATCATCGCCATTTCGGCGTCGGCGGCCACGCCCGGCGTACCGATCGTGTCGGCGTCGAACTGCATGAACTGGCGGAAGCGGCCGGGGCCTGGCTTCTCGTTGCGGAACACCCAGCCGGAGCGATAGCTGCGGTAAGGCTTGGGCAGGCGCTCGTAATTCTCGGCGACGAAACGGGCCGTCGGCGCGGTCAGGTCGTAGCGCAGCGACAGCCACTGGTCGTCGTCATCCTGGAAGGAGAACACGCCTTCGTTCGGCCGGTCCTGGTCGGGCAGGAATTTTCCCAGCGCGTCGGTGTATTCGATCAGCGGCTGGTCTGCCGGTTCGAAGCCATAAAGCTCATAGACCGAGCGGATCGTCGCCATCATCTTCTCGACGGCGCGGATGTCCTCGGCGCTGCGGTCGGCAAAACCGCGCGGCAGTCGCGCTTTCGTCTTTTCCGATTTGTCGGCCATGAGTGAGCATCCGGTGTTTCGTGGCGTTGCGGGATAGGAAATTTCCTATTCGGCAGCGCGCGTTTCCTAACTGATGCAGCCGGGAGCGGCAAGGGTCGGCACCCAGCACCACGCTCGAACCTCCGTGAAACAAAACCGCATCGAAAATGAAACAATCCCGACACGGGTGCGGCATCGTGCCGACACAATCGTCGCCGATAAGGCGGGGTAAATGAGGGCTCGGGGCCATGGTCAGCACAGCAAGATTTTACGCTATTGATGGCGAAGCCGGCGAATTGCCCGCGCGCTTGCGCCCGGCCGACATCCACGCTCCGAAAATGGTCAGCCAGGCTGCCGGCCCGTTCGAAGTGCCGGCCGACACCGGCAAAGGCCCATCCATGCGCGACGCGTTGATGACCGGCCTGCTGGTGATCTATCCGACCGTGGCCACGGTGGTGGCGATCGTCGCCGGCCTGGTGCTGGCCAGCGCCAACGGCACCTGAAATTACTCGCTTTACCGGAAGTAGAGGGGCTACTTCGGCCTTTTGAACGCCTTCCGCTGCTTCTCGACCTCTTTGCGGCAGATGCAGCCCTCGAGATGGTCGTTGACCAGGCCCATGGCCTGCATGAAGGCGTAGACCGTGGTCGGGCCGACGAAGCTCCAGCCGCGCTTCTTCAGCTCCTTCGAAATCCGCACCGAGACGGCCGTGGTCGGGTTGGCGCGCAGATGCGCGAGATCGACGATCACGGGCCGCTCATCCTTGCCGGGTTCGAACTTCCAGAACCAGGCGGCCAGCGAGCCGAACTCGTCGGCCATTTCGCGGGCGCGCTTGGCGTTGTTGATGGTCGAGACGATCTTGCCGCGATGGCGGATGATGCCGGCATTGCCGAGCAGGCGCTCGACATCCTTGTCGGTGAAGGCGGCGACCTTGTCGAATTCGAAATTGGCGAAGGCTTCGCGAAAATTCTCCCGCTTGCGCAGAATGGTCAGCCACGACAGGCCAGACTGAAAGCCTTCGAGGCAGATCTTTTCGAACAGCCTGCGGTCGTCGGCCACAGGCCGGCCCCATTCATGATCGTGGTAGTGCAGATAGTCGGGCAGATTGCCGTGCCAGAAGCAGCGCGCGACACCATCGGGACCGGCGAGCAGTCCGGTGTTTTCCTTGTCCATAAGCCAAAATCCGTTCGTTAACGCGCTTTTGCGCGGCATTTACTGCGGCTTTACCAGATTCCTGAACCCGGCGGTAACCACACCAAAAGGTTTACCGACAGTTCCGCATTTTACGCATTCCGATTCATGTTTCGGTTGCTGCTTGCGCGCCAATGATCGCCGAACCGGGAGGACGTTTCCACCCGTTTTGTATCAGACGATCAAGGTGCGTTACGATGAAGACAGTTCTGTTTCCCGTGCTCGGCGCCGTGGCTGTGTTTGCCGCCGGCGTCACACCCTCAACCGCCGGCGACCGCTATGCCGACAGGCCGCCGGTGATGGTGAGCCCCGACCTTTCCGCACCCTGGGTGCTGCAGCTTGGCCAGGCACCCGGCATCGTGCGCCAGAACCGCCAGGTCGTCCAGCAACAGCGGCGCCTGCGCCCGGCGCAGCCCGACCGGGTGCAGACGGCGGCGGTGCAGCCGCCGGCCAAGCGCATGGTCGCGCGTCCTCAGATCAACCCGATCTACCTGCCGCAGGAAGTCGACTATGACGGAGGCCAGAAGCCGGGCACGATCGTCATCGACACCACGCAGAATTTCCTCTTCCTGGTCGAGAAGAACGGCAAGGCAAGGCGCTATGGCGTCGGCACCGGCAAGCCGGGCTTCGAATGGTCGGGTACGCACAAGATCACCAACAAGCGCGAATGGCCGGACTGGCGCCCGCCGGCGCAGATGATCAAGCGTGAAGCCGCCAAGGGCCGCTATTTGCCGACCTATCTTGCCGGCGGCACGGAGAACCCGCTTGGCGCCCGCGCGCTCTACCTCGGCACGACCGAGTACCGCATCCACGGCACCAACCAGCCGTGGACGATCGGCGGTGCGGTGTCATCGGGCTGCATCCGCATGCGCAACGAGGACGTCGTCGACCTCTATGAACGGGTCAATGTCGGAACCACGGTCGAGGTGATATAGTAGGTCTTGCGAATCACTTGGCCGGCAAAGCAGTCCGCTTTTCGAGCCGGTTAGGGACAACGGGGGACGGGCCGTATGGGGATGCGGCCGGTCAGGAAGGGCAGCACGGGAAACCGCGCTGCCCTTTCCGTTTTTGAGCAGAAATCGAGGGCAAAGGTCACCCACGCGTCGCGCAACGGGCATAGCGGTTCGCTTTCATGCTGCCCTTTACCGCATTCTTTTGCTATCTCGGTGGCTAGTTCCACAAAAGAGTTCACCCATGCTCCTGTCCGAAGACAGCCGTTATCTCAAGGGCGGCCCGGTCGCCCAGCGCATCATCGCCGCCGTTCGCGAGGACGCCGCGATCGCCAAAGCCGAGGGTTTTCCGCCCAAGCTGATCTCGATCACCGTCGGCGACACCGATGCGGTGGATGTTTATGTACGCAACCAGCGCGCCAAGGCTGAGCTCGCCGGCATCGATTTCGAGGAACGGCGCTTTCCCGCCACCATCACGGCAGGCGAGTTGGAAGCGGCCATTCACGGCCTGAATGCCGATCCGCGCGTCACCGGCATCATCATTCAGCGGCCGGTCCCAGTGCATATCCCGATCAGGACGCTGCAGGCGGCGGTGCATCCGCTCAAGGATGTCGAAGGCATGCATCCGGCCTCGATCGGCAACATCGTCTACAACCAGCTCGATCTCGCGCCTTGCACGGCGGCGGCCTCGGTCGAACTGCTCAAGGAAACCGGCCCCGACCTCAAGGGGCTGGAAGTCGTCATCGTCGGCCATTCGGAAATCGTCGGCAAGCCGATCGCCTTCCTGTTGATGAGCGAAGGCGCGACGGTGACCGTGTGCCACCACATGACGCGGTCGGTCGCCGCCCATGCGCGACGTGCCGATGCGCTGTTCGTCGCCGTCGGCAAGCCGCGGCTGATCAAGGCCGACATGGTCAAGCCGGGTGCGGCCGTCATCGACATCGGCATCAATTCCGAAATCGGCCCCGACGGCTCAAGCCGCATCGTCGGCGACGTCGACACCGAGAGCGTCCGCGAGGTCGCCTCCTGGATCACCCCGGTGCCGGGCGGCGTCGGCCCGATCACGGTCGCCATCCTGCTGCGCAACACCATGGTCGCGCTCAGCCGCCAGCGCGCGCTCTATGAGGCGACCTACGGCACGGCGGACAGGCTCGCGGCGGAGTAAGCACAGAGCGGCGCCAGCCCCCTCACCCAGCCTCCGCTTCGCTCGGCTGACCTCTCCCCGAGGGAGAGGAGATTGTCACCGCCGGCGCAAACCTCTTCTCCCCTCGGGGAGAAGGTGGCCGCGAAGCGGCCGGATGAGGGAGACTTGCCGTTAACTCTGACAGCGGCAACGCCACGCTACTCAGCCGCAACCAGCCTTTCCTCGGGGACCCCTTCCGGCATCGGTCCGCCATAGGCCCAGTCGAGCAGTTTTATCGTGTGCACCACCGGCAGCTTGGCGGCGGAAGCGATCTGGGTGATGCAGCCGATGTTGCCGGTGGCGACGATCGAAGCCCCCGTCGCCTCGATGTTTGTCACCTTGCGGTCGCGCAGTTTGGCCGAGATTTCGGACTGCAGGATGTTGTAGGTGCCGGCCGAACCGCAGCACAAATGCCCTTCGCGCGGCTCGCGCACGATGAAGCCGGCCTTGGCGAGCAGTTCCTTCGGCTGGCGGGTGATCTTCTGGCCGTGCTGCATCGAACAGGCCGAGTGATAGGCGACGACCGTGCCCGGCTTGCGCGCCGGTTCAGGCAGGTCGAAGGTCGAGAGATATTCGGTAATGTCCTTGGCCAGCGCCGAAACGCGCGCCGCCTTGTCGGCATAGGCCGGGTCGAGCCGCAGCATGAAGCCGTAGTCCTTGATCGTCGTGCCGCAGCCGGAGGCAGTGATGACGATGGCATCGAGCCCGCCTTGTTCGATGGCGCGCGTCCAGGCATCGACATTCTGCCTCGCAGAGGCAAGCGCGGCCTGCTCGCGCCCCATATGATGAACCAGCGCCCCGCAGCAGCCCTCGCCCGGTGGCACCACGACCTCGACACCGAGCCGCGTCAGCAGCGAAATCGTGGTGTCGTTGATGGCGGGATCGAGCACCGATTGCGCGCAGCCGGTGAGGATGGCGACGCGGCCTCTTTTGCTCCCCTGCCCGGCATGGATGCCAGGTGAAGCTATCGACGATGCTGTCGGGATCGAGGCCGGCGCGAGCTTGAGCATCGCACTCAGCGGCTTCAGCGCCGGAACCTTGTCGAACAAGCCCATAAACGGCTTGCCCAGCTTCGCCAGCTTGAGCGCGGCGCGAAAACGCTGGGGATAGGGCAGCACGAAGGCCAGCATGGCGCGGGTCAGGCGGTCGAGCAGCGGCCGCTTGTAGGTCTCCTGGATATGGGCGCGGGCATGGTCGACCAGATGCATGTAGTTGACGCCCGACGGGCAGGTGGTCATGCAGGCAAGGCAGGACAGGCAGCGATCGATATGGGTGACGATCTCCTTGTCGGCCGGACGGCCGTTTTCCAGCATGTCCTTGATCAGGTAGATGCGCCCGCGCGGTGAATCGAGCTCGTTGCCAAGCGTCACATAGGTCGGGCAGGTGGCGGTGCAGAAGCCGCAATGCACGCATTTGCGCAGGATCTTTTCCGATTCCGCGACATGCGGATCGGCAAGCTGGGCAAGCGAAAAATTGGTCTGCATCGCTGATGTCCTAGGCCATTCGGCCGGGATTGAGGATATTCTTCGGGTCGAATTCCTGTTTCAGGCGCACCGCTAGTGCGGCAAGCGCCGGCGGCTGCGGCTCGAACACCGGCAGAGCGGCGCGATGCGAAGGTGCGGCACGCACCAGCGTCGCATGGCCGCCGCCATGTTTCCTCAACAGCCCGCGCAGCAGGGCGGCTTCCGGGTCGCCTTGTTCCATGCGCAGCCACACCAGCCCGCCCTGCCAGTCATAGAAGGCGCTGACGGCGGCCTGCATGCGCAGTGTCAGGACCATCTGGTGGCACTGTCCCGGCGTCATCGAGACACGCCAGACCGGTTTCTCGCCGTTGTCGGCGAAGGGCCTGCAATCGCGCACATCGCGCCAGATCAGCCGTGAGGTTTCACCGGCAATCTCCTGCAGCGGCCCGGCCTTGCCGAGCAGCGTTTTCAGCGCGGCAATACGGTAGGCAACCGACGGGCCGAAACCCTCGACACGCAGCAGCGTGGCGGCCTCGCTGCCGAGACTGCCGCCGGCGACGCGCGCGGCGATCCGCTCCGGCAGATGGGCGGCACTCGACACTTCAGCACTCGAGCCAAGCGCCAGGGCCATGGCGGCGGCAGCGGCATCGTCGAGCAAGCCACGGATGGCGAGCGTGACTTCGGTCTCGGCTGCCGGCAGCACCTTGAAGGTGACGTCGGTGAAGGCGGCCAGCGTGCCCCAGCTGTTGGCCATCAGCTTGGACATGTCATAGCCGGTGACGTTCTTGACCACGCGACCGCCCGACTTGAAGGCCTCGCCGCGCCCGGACACCACATTGATGCCCAGGATATGATCGCGCGCCGCGCCCGCCTTCAGCCGGCGCGGACCGGAGAGGTTCGCGGCGAGCACGCCGCCGATTGTGCCTTTGCCAGCTTCGCCGCCGAGCAGTGGGCCGTAGTCCATCGGCTCGAAGGCAAGCTGCTGGCCGTTTTCCGCCAGCAGCTTTTCGATCTCGGCCAGCGGTGTGCCGGCTTTTGCCGACAGCACCAGTTCAGCCGGTTCATAGAGCGTGACGCCAGAGAGTTTCGACAAGTCGAGCGTGTGTTCGGTTTGCAGCGGCCGGCCGATGCCACGCTTGGAGCCGTGGCCGAGGATTTCCAGCGGCGAGCCTTCCGCCGCTGCCCAGGCGACGGTGGAGGGGACTTCGGATGAGGTGGTCGGGGTGAAGGTGGTCATGGGCGACCCCTGTTCCTCGCCCAGCGAAGCGGGGAAGGCCACATCGGCCGCGTTTCTTCACACCCCCCTCTGTCCTGCCGGACATCTCCCCCGCAAGGGGGGAGATTGGCAGCTCGCACGACCGCGCCTTTCAAACCTTGGTGATTGGCGAAAGCCAAAACGACATCCAATCTCCCCCCTAGCGGGGGAGATGTCCGGCAGGACAGAGGGGGGTGTTCAAGCGCCGACATATCCCTCAAAACCTCGGAATGTCTGGGAACGGCAGTTTGCCGCCGGAAATGTGCATCCGCCCAAGCTCGGCGCATCGCCGCAGCTGCGGGAACACTTTTCCCGGGTTGAGCAGATGGTTGGGATCGAAGGCACATTTGACCCGCATCTGCTGGTCGAGATCGATCTGGGTGAACATTTCCGGCATCAAGTCGCGTTTTTCCACGCCCACACCGTGTTCGCCGGTCAAGACGCCGCCGACCTTGACGCAGAGCCGCAATATGTCGGCGCCGAAGCTTTCGGCCTTGTCGAGTTCGCCCGGTACGTTGGCATCGTAGAGGATCAGCGGATGCAGATTGCCGTCGCCGGCATGAAAGACATTGGCGACGCCGAGACCGTATTTTTCCGACAGCTCGCGCATGCCGGCGAGCACGCGCGGCAGCTCCTTGCGCGGGATGGTGCCGTCCATGCAGTAGTAGTCGGGCGAGATGCGGCCAACGGCCGGAAACGCCGCCTTGCGGCCGGCCCAGAAGCTCAGCCGTTCCTGTTCCGACTGCGAAATGCGGCAGGTGGTCGAGCCGTTCTTGTAGGCGATCGCCTCGACCAGCCCGATCAGATGATCGACCTCGACGCCGGGGCCGTCGAGCTCGACGATCAGCAGCGCCTCGACATCGAGGGGATAGCCGGCATGAACGAAATCTTCCGCCGCATGGATCGCCGGCCGGTCCATCATCTCCATGCCGCCCGGGATGATGCCGGCGCCGATGATGTCGGCGACGCACTGGCCGCCCTGCTCGCTGGTCGGGAAGCCGATCAGCAGTGCACGTGCCGTCTCCGGCTTCTTCAGGATGCGCACGGTAACCTCGGTGATGACGCCGAGCAGCCCTTCGGAGCCGGTCATGACGCCGAGCAGGTCGTAGCCTTCCGCATCGAGATGACTGCCGCCCAGCCGCACCACTTCGCCATTCATCAGCACCATCTCGATGCCGAGCACATTGTTGGCGGTTAGGCCGTATTTCAGGCAGTGCACACCGCCGGAATTCTCCGCGACATTGCCGCCGATTGAGCAGGCGATCTGGGAGGATGGATCAGGGGCGTAGTAAAAGCCCTCCTGCTCGACGGCGGCGGTGATGCCGAGATTGGTGACGCCCGGCTGGGCAACGACGACGCGATTGGGGAAATCGATCCCGAGGATGCGGTTGAAGCGGCTCATGACCAAAAGCACCGCGTCCTCGAGCGGCAGTGCGCCGCCCGACAGCGAGGTGCCGGAGCCGCGCGGCACGATGCGGATGTTGCGGTCGTTGCAGTATTTCAGCACGCGCGAAACCTGCGCCACGGTTTGCGGCAGCACGACAACCAGCGGCAGCTGCCGATAGGCGGTCAGGCCGTCGCTCTCGAAGGCGCGCATGGAATTGGCGGCGTCGACGACGCCCTCACCCGGCACGATGATGCGCATGTCGGCGACGATCTCGTCGCGCCGGCGCATCGTGGCGTCGTCTGGTTTCGGCATGGCCAAGCCGGACATCAGCAGCCTCATTTCGCTTGACTGGTCAAAATCTTTTACCAGTGAAGCGCGTTGGGTGCAAATCCTGTGGCGGCGGGGAATCCGCTTCAAGGCTGAGGCAAGCTTCCTCAGCGGCAATCTGCCGCTCCCTCACCCTCCCCTTGTGGGGAGGGTCGCGAACGAAGCGAGCGGGGTGGGGGTCCGCGCGGCGCTCTACGAGGGACCACCACCCCGTCTCACGATCTTCGCTTCGCTGCGATCATGAGCCGACCCTCCCCACAAGGGGAGGGTGAGCAGATCTATTCGCCGGGCGGCTTGCCGGGCTCGGAATGCATCTTGCGCACGCGGCGTACGCCCCACCAGACCAGCAGGATGGCGACAGGCACCGAAGCCGCGGTAACGATCTCCGGCGCGAAGGCATGGCCGAAGATCGAGGCGCCCTTGGCGACATAGCCGACAAGGCCGACCACATAATAGGAAACGGCGGCGACCGAGAGCCCCTCGACGGTCTGCTGCAGGCGCAGTTGCAGGCGGGCGCGGTTGTTCATCGAGGCAAGCAGGTCGCGGTTCTGCTTCTCGACCTCGACATCGACCCAGGTGCGCAGCAGCGTCGTGGCGCGGGTCAGTTTTCGCGACAGATTTTCCTGCCGCTCCTCGACCGAGCGGCAGGTGCGCATTGCGGGTGCCACACGGCGCTGCAGGAACCCGCGCCATGTGTCATAACCGGGCACAGCCTCTTCCTCGAGCGCCTCCAGCCGTTCGCCGACGATGCCGTCATAGGCGCGGCTGGCGCCGAAACGATAAAGGCTCGATGCCGCGTCCGCCTCCAGCTCCGCCGCAAGTTCGGTCAGATCGGCCAGCAAGGTCTGGCTGTCGCGTGTCCCGGCGACCTTCATCTCCAGCGTGGTCTGCGCCAGCCGGTCTTCGATGCGGCGGGCGCGGCCGGACAAGGTCAACGCCAGCGGCAGGCCGAGCATGGCCAGCGTCCGATAGGTTTCGATATCGATAAGCCGCTGCGACAACGCGCCGGTGCGCGCCGGGGTCAAGCCGCGATCGAGCAGCAGCATGCGGGTCAGGCCATCGCCATCCTGGCGAAAATCGGTGACGATGGCGGCGTTTCCGCGCTCGACCAGCGAGTAGCACAGGCTGGTCGGATCGAAACCGGCTATCAGCTGCTCGCTCGCTTGCGTCCATTTGCGGATTTCGAGCCTGATGCCGGAGATGCAGGTTCCCGGCGGCGAGAACCCGTTGCCGAACGGGGAGTCCTCCGGCGTCCTGCCGCTTTCGGAAAGCGGCCCTTCCCACAAATAGGTCGAGAATTCGGTGTGCCGCTCCCAGCGCAGCGAGCCCTTGCCCCATTTCATGGCATGGTGGCGGGCCTGGCGGTCGGGCGCGGCGATGCCGAGGCGCCGCGACAGTTCGGAAAGCACCGCGTGGTCGACGCCGGAGCCACCCTCCGTCATGAAGGCGAGTTGCATCAGGACGCGTGGCTTTTCGATCAGCGGATGCGGCCGGGCATGAACCTCGCCGAGTGCGCCGGGCCGCCCCTCATGCGCGGGAAAGCCCATGACGCTGCCCTTGGCGCGCGGCTGGAATTCGAGATCGGACGGGTCGTCTGACACGGCTTGTTCCCTGGGTTCCTTGAACCCTCTTGCACGTGCGTCCCTCTAGTGCCAATGGCCTTATGACGCAAACAGCAAAGTTAGCCGAAGATGATGGCATCAGGGCGAAAAATCGGCACGCTTTTGTCAATTGGATAAATAATTTGACCAGTTGGCGAGGCTGGCTCTATTCTGCGACACCGGTTCACCTTCCAGGCATTCTGTTGAGCGACATTTTTTCCAGGATCGAGCATTCGCGCACCGCCGACGAGGTGGTGCAGCAGATCGAGAGCCTCATCCTCGAAGGCGTGCTGCGCACCGGCGACCGGCTGCCGGGCGAGCGCGAGCTTGCACGCCAGTTCGACGTATCCCGGCCGATCCTGCGTGATGCGCTGAAGTCACTGGAAGGACGCGGCCTTTTGACGACAAGGCCCGGCGGCGGCACGCATGTCGCCGATGTCATCGGCCAGCTCTTCACCAAACCGGTGACGGACCTGATCTCGATGCACCGCAAGGCAGTGACCGATTATCTGGAATACCGCCGCGAGATCGAAGGGGTCGCGGCTGAATACGCGGCACGGCGCGCCACTGCGGACGACATGGCGCTGCTCGACAAGATCATGGCACGCATGGACGATGCGCACCGGACCGGCGACTTCGACGACGAAGCCGAGATCGATGTCGAGTTCCACCACGCGATCTGCGAATGCGCGCACAACATCATCCTTTTGCACACGCTGCGCTCCTGTTACCGGCTGTTGTCGGAGGGCGTGTTCCAGAACCGGCTGCTGGTGTTCAGCGTGCCCGGCGCGCGCGACGCCCTGCTCGCGCAGCACCGCGCGATCCATGCGGCGGTGAAGGCCGGCGACCCGGATGCTGCCCGGCAAGCGGCGATGGACCACATCACCTATGTCGAACGGTCGATGGCTGAGGCCGAGCGCAGCGGCGACTGGCAGCGCGTCTCGCGACTGAGGTTGAAACAGCGCGTCGACGCCACCGATACAGAACCAGCACCCAAACGCTCCTAGCTATCGAGACGGGAACCCATGAGCCAGATCCTGACCATCGCCGACCTCAAGGACCTCGCCCGCCGGCGCGTGCCGAAGATGTTCTTCGACTATGCCGATTCCGGTTCGTGGACCGAAGGCACGTATCGGGCCAACGAAGAGGATTTCCAGAAGATCAAATTCCGCCAGCGCGTGCTCGTCGACATGGACAACCGTTCGCTGGCGTCGACGATGATCGGCGAAAAAGTGTCGATGCCGGTGGCATTGGCGCCAACCGGCATGACCGGCATGCAGCACGCCAATGGCGAGATGCTGGCGGCTCAGGCGGCGGAGGAATTCGGCGTGCCGTTTACCTTGTCGACGATGAGCATCTGCTCGATCGAGGATGTCGCCTCAGTAACCATGAAGCCGTTCTGGTTTCAGCTCTATGTGCTGCGTGACAAGGATTTCGTGCTCAACCTGATCGACAGGGCAAAGGCGGCGAAATGCTCGGCGCTCGTGCTGACGCTCGACCTGCAGATTCTCGGTCAGCGCCACAAGGACATCCGCAACGGGCTTTCGGCGCCACCCAAGCTGACGCTGACGAACATCGTCGACATGGCCATCCGCCCGCACTGGTGCGCCGCCATGGCCGGCACGAAGCGGCGAACCTTCCGCAACATTGTCGGCCACGCCAAGGGCGTCGGCAACATGGCCTCGCTGGCATCGTGGACGACGGAGCAGTTCGACCCGCATCTGTCGTGGAAGGACGTCGCCTGGATCAAGGAGCGCTGGGGCGGCAAGCTGATTCTCAAGGGCATTCTCGACAAGGAGGACGCGCTGATGGCGGCCAAGACCGGCGCCGACGCGATCATCGTTTCCAACCATGGCGGGCGCCAGCTCGATGGTGCGTCGTCGTCGATCGGCGTGCTGGAAGAGATTGCCGACGCGGTCGGCGACACGATCGAAGTGCATATGGATGGCGGCATCCGCTCCGGCCAGGATGTGCTGAAGGCGCTTTGCCTCGGTGCCAAGGGAACCTATATCGGCCGGCCATTTCTTTACGGCCTGGGTGCACTTGGCAAGGAAGGGGTTACCAAGGCGTTGGAAATCATCCGCAAGGAGATGGACATCACGCTGGCGCTGTGCGGAAAGCGTCTTGTCACCGACATGGGCAAGGACCAGCTCCGGCGCTAAGCCCGTGACCGCGTGACCACGGAGACACCGAAAAATTGGCAGAACCCGGCATCCATTTTCTCGACGCGCATGGGCCGGAAGGTGTGCGTCTTTACGCGATCGGCGACGTCCACGGCCGGCTCGACCTGCTGGCCGCCATGCATCTGCGCATCAGGGCCGAGATCGAGCAGGAGGCGCCTGCCGACTGGCGCATCATCCATCTTGGCGACTATGTCGACCGCGGGCCGGACTCGAAGGGCGTCATCGATTTCCTGATCGAAGCGCAAGAGCGCGACCCTCGTCACCTGATGCTGGCCGGCAACCACGACATCGGTTTTCTCGATTTTCTCAAGACCCCTGACCCGGAAGGGCTTTTCATCCGGTTCGGCGGCATCCAGACGGCACAGTCTTACGGCGTGGCGATCAGTGAAGGCACCAGCGTATGGTTCGGCAAGGCCGAATCGGCCGTGCGCAAAGGACATCAGGCCCTGGTCGAGGCCGTGCCGCAAAGCCACATCGACTTCCTGCGATCACTGCCGTTCTCCGCGATTTTCGGGGACTTCTTCTTCTGTCATGCCGGCATCAGGCCGGGTAATCCTCTGGAGAAGCAAAACCCACAGGACCTGATCTGGATCCGCGACGTCTTCCACAACCACACCGACCTTTATCCGAAGATCGTGGTGCACGGCCACACCCCGGTGCCGGAGGCGGAAGTGATGGCCAACCGCGTCAATATCGACACGCTTGCCTGGCAGTCAGGCATGCTGAGCGCGCTCGTCGTCGACGGCGCGGACAAACGCATCCTGACAATGACGATCAAGGAAGCTTGAGCGTCGCGCGTCGGAAGACGCGAAAGACGCTTCCCGCCTTTAGCGCAGCGAGGCGGTGACGCCGTAACCGTCTACGGCGTTGTGGTTGTTGGCTGCGTCGGCGGCATAGATGCCGAGACCGCACAGCACGATGGCGGACAACATGGCAAAGGACAGAAGCGCTGCTTTCACGGAGGTCATCTCTTGTTGAGCTTTCTGCATCTGTGCACCAGGCGGTTACCAATGCGTTGAAACGGAGAATTCGCTTCAAAGTTTCGACGATTTTGCGCTTCTAGGCATGTTCTGTATCAACGGTGTGTCGCGCGGGTCACACAAAGGTTCATAGCCGTTGCACAGAAGATGCAGAGCGCGCGCCTTCTAGGATGGCGGGCGGACACAAGCCAAGAATGAAACGGTTTTCCCCAGGCGGTTTCACCGCCGCGTGCCAATTATGTCACGCTGGAGGGTGCAGAGAGACCAACGCTCAGATGGTCGCTACCCAGGCGCGGGCAATGGCCAGACCCGCGGCATCCGCATCGGGTCCGTTGCGGGCCATTTCGCCATCGAGCTTGCCGGCCCAGTCGGGATGGCGGGCGGCGATGGTCGGGGCAAAGGATGTGCTCCAGTCCTTGACCATCGGCCGGTCGGCCTCGAAATGGAACTGGAAGCCATAGACGGCGCGGCCGACGCGAAACGCCTGGTTCTCGGCGACATCGTTGCCGGCGAGCCGCACGGCGGCCTCGGGCAGCACGAAGGTGTCGTCATGCCACTGGAAGATCGGGAATTTCTCCGGCAGCGCGCCCAGCACCGGATCGGCCTTGGCGTCCGCCGTCAGCGATACGCCGCGCCAACCGAACTCATTGGCGCCGCCGATGCGGTTTTCGCCGCCGAAGGCACGGGCGACGAGCTGGCTGCCGAGGCAGATGCCGAGCACGGCGCGATCCTTGTCGGCAAAGTCGCGGGTCAGTTCGAGCAGTGCCGGGAAATAGGGGTACTCATCGTCGGCCAGCGCATTCTGGCCCCCGCCGAGCACCACCATGGCATCATGCCCGGCGGCGTCATCCGGCAGGGGATCGCCCCTGTAAGGGAGACGCAGGTCGAGATCGGCACCCGCTTCCGCAAGTGCTGCGCCGACCTGGCCAAGGCCGGTATTGTCGTAGTTCTGGACCACCAGCACCCGCATCACAAAACCCTACTGACATGAAAAAGATGCGACGAGCGATATCATGCCGCTCGCATTGCAGCCAAGATGCGTGTCCGGAGAGAAAACTATGCCACTGCAGAACCGGGTCGATCCGTTCGGTACCATCCACGCCGTGCCTGATCGCGGCCTGTTCACCGGCAATCGCGGCATCATCCACGATCCCGAGACGAAGACGCTCAAGAAGAAGCGCTGGGCGCTTCCGGCCTGGATCATCTGCGTCCGCCAATTCCGCAATGTGCGGCGCGAACCGATGGGCCGCAACCGGAAGGGCGGCAAAGTGGGCTGGACCGAGCTGTTCTTCCTCGACGAGGTGACTGCATTGGCTGGCGGGCATCGCCCCTGCTTCTTTTGCCAGCGCGAACGGGCCAGGGATTTCGTCAGCCGCTTCGGCGACGCCTTCGGCATTGCCGAACCGCGTGCGCCGATGGTCGACAGGCGGCTGCACAAGGAGCGGCTGGCCTCGGGCGGCAGGCCGCCAGTGGTTGCGGTTGAAGACCTTGCCGGCCTGCCGGACGGCGCCATGGTCGCGGATGGCGCCACGGTTTATGCTTTGCGTCGGGGCAAAACGCTGCGCTGGTCGTTTGCCGGATATGGGCATCCCGGCGATTTCGGCTTGCTCAACGGCAAGACACTCTCGCTGCTGACGCCGGCCACAACGCTCGCCGTGCTGGGGCATGGCTTTCGGCCGGTGTGGCATCCGACCGCCGAGGCTTGACGCCGGCAGCCGGCTCGCTCATTCCTCGGCGATGCGCGCCAATTACAAGATGCAACGTCTGTTCGTGCCCGACGATCTCGCGCCGGATGTAGAGTTCGACGCCGGCCAACAGCAGAGCCACTATCTCCGGCATGTGCTGCGGCTTGGCGAAGGCGCCGAAATCCTGGTGTTCAATGGCCGCGACGGCGAGTGGTCGGCGGCCATCGCGGCGAAGACGAAAAGGGCGGTGCGGCTGAAGGTGTCGGCGCTGCAGCGGCCGCAGCCGCCGCTGCCCGATCTCGTCTACTGCTTTGCGCCACTGAAGCAGGGCCGGCTCGACTATCTCGTGCAGAAGGCGGTCGAGATGGGCGCCGGCATCCTGCAGCCGGTCATCACCCAGCACACGCAAGTGGCCAAGCCGTCGATCGATCGCCTGCGCGCCAATGTCGTCGAAGCCGCCGAACAATGCGGCATCTTGGCGGTACCTCAGGTGCACGAAGCCGAAAAATTCGACCGCCTGCTGATCGGCTGGGACACAGGGCGACGGCTGATCTTCTGCGATGAGGATGCTTCGACCAACAATCCGCTGGCCGCGCTGCAGGCGGTCAAGGAAAAGAAGCTTGGGCTGCTGGTCGGGCCGGAGGGTGGCTTTTCCGACGACGAGCGCAAGATGCTGCGCGCCCTGCCCTTCGTCACCGCCATTCCGCTCGGCCCGCGTATCCTGCGCGCCGATACGGCGGCGGTGGCCGCGCTCGCGGTGATGCAGGCGACAGTCGGAGACTGGTAAGACCTCGCCTCTTGCAAGGAATGGGCAGCGCTGCCACGTTCAATTCCTGTTGACCTGTGGCTCAGGATTTTTCGCTTGATCGTCTGCTGACATTTCGTCCATTTAGCGCCGGCGATCGTCCGATCGTCCTACAGCGCCCGCCGCCTTTCGGACGTGCAAAGGACACTGTAGCATTCCATTGGGGCACATGATCCCCAGCGAAAGTCGAAAGCCGATTTTCGGGGTCATGTGCAGAGGGTTCATAATGGCGCGCGATACGACCGATTTCCGCCCGATCGAAGGTGTCGACGAACTCGTCGAGCATCTGGCCGAAGGCAACAAGCCGCGCGACAAATGGCGCATCGGCACCGAGCACGAGAAATTCCCCTTCTATGTCGACGGCAATGCACCGGTCCCCTATGGCGGCGAGCGCGGCATCCGCGCCATTCTCGAAGGCATGCAGTCAAAGCTCGGCTGGGATCCGATCGTCGATGACGGCCGCATCATTGGCCTGGTCGAACCGACCGGTCAGGGTGCGATTTCGCTGGAACCCGGCGGCCAGTTCGAGCTTTCCGGCGCACCGCTGGAGACGATCCACCAGACCTGCCGGGAGGGCAACGCCCATCTGGCGCAGGTGCGCGAGATCGCCGAGCCGATGGGCATCCGCTTCCTCGGCCTCGGCGGCAGTCCGAAATGGTCGCTGGCCGAGACGCCGAAAATGCCGAAATCGCGCTACGAGATCATGACGCGCTACATGCCCAAGGTTGGTACCAAGGGCCTCGACATGATGTACCGCACCTGCACGATCCAGGTGAATCTCGACTTCGAGAGCGAGGCCGACATGCGCCGCAAGATGCAAGTGTCGTTGAAGCTGCAGCCGCTGTCGACGGCATTGTTCGCCAATTCGCCTTTCACCGAAAGCCACCCGAACGGCTTGCAGAGCTGGCGCGGCGACATCTGGCGCGACACCGACAACCAGCGCTCGGGCCTGCTCGAATTCTGCTTCTCGCCCGATTTCGGCTTTGCCGACTATGTCGAATGGGCGCTCGACGTGCCGATGTATTTCGTCATCCGGGACGACCGCTATCACGACATGACCCACATCACCTTCCGCCAGTTCATGGCCGGGGCCGCGCGCAATGCAGTGCCGGACGGGCTGCCGACAATGGGCGACTGGGCGAACCATCTGTCAACGCTGTTCCCGGACGTGCGGCTGAAGCGCTTCCTCGAGATGCGCGGCGCCGATGGCGGGCCATGGCGGCGCATCTGCGCGCTGCCGGCCTTCTGGGTCGGATTGCTTTATGATGAGGCCGCACTCGATGCCGCCGTGGCGCTGACCTCGAGCTGGACGTATGAAGAAACGCTGGCGATGCGCAACGCCGTGCCGGAACAAGGCATTTCCGCACCGTTCCGCAACACCACGCTGCGCGAGATCGCGCGTGACGTGATGGTCATTTCCCGCATGGGCCTGAAGAACCGTGGCAAGAAGAACCGCGACGGCTACGACGAGACCTCCTTCCTCAACACGTTGGACGAAGTCGTGGCGCGCGGCACCACCAGCGCCGAGGAGATGCTATCGGCCTACCACACGCGCTGGGGCGGCTCGATCGAGCCGGTTTTCATGGAATACGCCTATTAACCCTCGGATTTGGCAAAGCTGACCGGCCGGCAAAAGTCGCTTCAATCGGAAGTGGAAACAAACTAGGCTTCTTCGGCGAGGATTTCCGGAGGAGAGACCAATGCCTTCCTTGTTCGACATGCTGACGCAGGCCCAGAACGGCAACGGCATGCAGGCCCTTGCCCAGCAATACGGGCTCTCGATGCAGCAGACGCAAGCGGCGGTCGCCGCGTTGCTGCCGGCCTTTTCGCAAGGGCTGCAGCGCAACACCGCCGACCCTTACGGGCTCGGCGCCTTCATGACGGCGATGGCCAGCGGCCAGCACGCCAAGTATTTCGAGGACGCAACCCGGGCCTTCTCGCCGCAAGGCGTGGATGAGGGCAACGGCATTCTCGGGCACCTGTTCGGCTCGAAAGACCTGTCTCGCGCCGTGGCCAGCCAGGCGGCGCAAGCCAGCGGCGTCAATCAGCAGATCCTGCAGCAGATGCTGCCGGCGATCGCCTCGATGGTCATGGGCGGGCTGTTCAAGCAGACGACAAATCAGATGCAGGCCGCCGGCGGTTTTGGCGGCGGCGGCAACAATCCGCTCGGCGAGATCATCGAGCAGATGATGCGCCAAGGCGGCGCCATGCAGGCCCCGGCGCCGCAGCCGCGCCAGGCGCCGCAGCCCCAGAATCCAATCGACAATCCGCTCGGCAAGGTGTTGCAGGACATGTTCGGCGGCGGTGCGCCTCAGCCACAGCCGCAAAGCCTGCCGCAGCCGCAGCCCAATCCCTACGGCGAAAATCCACTCGGCAAGGTACTGCAGGACATGTTCGGCGGTGGCGCGCCTCAGCCGCAGCCGCAAGGGCGGACGCAGCCGCAGCCTCAGCAGACACAGAGCCCCTACGGAGACAATCCGCTGGGGAAAATCTTCGAGGAGATGCTGCGGCAAGGTGGCGGTGGCTTAGGCGGCATCCCTGGCGGACAGCCGGCGCCGCAACAGCCTCAAGCGCCCCCACAGCAGCGTCAGGCACCGCAGCCACAGGCCAATCCGAGCGGCAGGCCAACGAATCCGTTCGACGACCTGTTCGGCAAGATGTTCGAGACCGGCGCCCAGCAGCGTGACGACTACCAGAAGGGCGTGGAGACGATCTTCGACCAGTTCAAGCGGGATATGGATCGGCGGTAGGCGGTCTTCGCTGAGGTAGAAAGAGAAAAGCCCGGTCCTGGGAGGACCGGGCAGAGTGCAGGCGGGCCGGGGGGATCCGGCAGGGAGTGGGAGCCTGCATACTCGTCAGTCGCGTCGAACCCCGAAAAGGTTCACGACCTAAACAACAAGCAACAGATCAGGCCACCTTGCGGGCGATGTCCTCGATCGTTTCGACGCGATCGCTGGCGATTTCGCGCAGCATCGCCGTCGGGTCGCGGCCAAACGGCACGTCGATGGCGACGTGCAGGTCGGCGCGCGTCAGGCCGATATCGGCGAGTTCGGCGTCCGACATCTCGCCAAGGCGATAAAAGGCGCGGCGGTTTTTCCAGGCGCGATAGATGTTGGAGACGGTGTTGGCCACGCGAGTCGCAACGGCCGGACGCGAGGTGATGCGCGAGGTCTCGGTGGCGAAATCGAACGTGGTCATTGTCGGTCTCCTTCAGACTCGAACGGGCAAAGCCTTGCAATCGGCGCTGGCGACAGCGGCCGTTCCGGCTTCGATTCACATGCCTTCATGTGGACAATACCAATTTGCCATCGAGTGATTGATTAATCCAACGAATGTTTCTAATCTTTACCATCAACACTAGTGATGGATCATGTCGATGAAATCGCCGCTCGATCTCGATCAATTGCAGACCTTCATCTCGATCGCCGATACCGGCAGCTTCACCAGGGCGGCCGAAGAGGTGCACCGGACCCAGTCGGCGGTTTCGATGCAGATGCGCCGTCTGGAGGAGCGGCTCGGCAAGCCGCTGTTCGAAAAGGACGGGCGCACCAACAGGCTGACCGAGGAAGGCGACAAGCTGCTCTCCTATGCGCGGCGGCTGCTCTATCTCAACCGTGAGACGCTGGCTGCCTTCGATGACCGGCGGCTCGAAGGCACGATCCGCATCGGCACGCCCGACGACTATGCCGATCGTTTCCTGCCCGAGATCATGGCGCGGTTCACGCGCTCCAATCCGCGCGTCGAACTGACCGTCATCTGCGAGCCGACGCCGGGGCTGGTCGAGCATATCAAGCGCGGCAATCTCGACCTCGCGCTGGTGACTCACAACGACGTACGCGGCCAGTCGGAGGTGGTGCGGCGCGAACCGCTGCTGTGGGTCACCTCGGCCAACCATGCGACGCATGAGCAGGAAACGCTGCCGATGGCCTTTGGCCGGCCGAACTGCATCTGGCGGCGCGCCGCCGTCGATGTGCTCGACCAGCAGAACCGCGACTATCGCATCCTGTTCACCAGTTTCTCGGCCACCGTCATCACCGCCGCGGTGCTTTCCGGGCTGGCGATCTCGGTGCTGCCGGAATGCGCGCTGCGGCCCGGCATGCGGGTGCTGAGCGAAGCCGACGGCTTCGGCGCCCTGCCCGATTGCCGCATCGGTATCATGCGCGGCCAGACGTCGCGGCCGGAGATCGTCGATGCGCTCGCCCGCCATATTTCGGAAAGCCTGGACAATATCTCCGTCCCGGTCGGCGAAGACCCCGGGACATTCGATTTCGCAGCACTCGCCTTCACCAAGCTGCGGCGAACCAAGCCGAACCAGATTCTGCCCGGCTGGTAGGCAGGGTCAGGTATGCGGGTTATGAACGGCTGGCCCGACGCAACCGCCTTGACGCGGGCGCCCAACCGTTCCCCAATCGGCCGATGAGCGAAGCAGCATCCGAATCACGCACCAACGCCGCCGAATATACGGTGAGCGAGATTTCCGGCGCGCTGAAGCGCACGGTCGAGGACGTTTTCGGCAATGTGCGGGTGCGTGGCGAAATATCAGGCTATCGCGGGCCGCATTCCTCAGGTCATGCCTATTTCGCGCTGAAGGACGACCGCGCCCGGCTCGACGCCGTGGTGTGGAAAGGCACGATGAGCCGGCTGAAATTCCGTCCCGAAGAGGGCATGGAGGTGATCGCCACCGGTAAGCTCACCACCTATCCCGGCAAGTCCAACTACCAGATCGTCATCGACAATCTGGAGCCTGCCGGCGCCGGCGCGCTGATGGCGCTGCTGGAGGAGCGCAAGCGGCGGCTACAGGCCGAGGGGCTGTTCGATGCCGGCCGCAAGCGGTTGCTGCCATTCATGCCGCGCATCATCGGCGTCGTCACCTCGCCGACAGGATCCGTCATCCGAGACATCATCCACCGCATCAAGGACCGCTTTCCGCTGCACATCCTGGTCTGGCCGGTGCGTGTTCAGGGCGAGATGTCAGGCGCGGAAGTGACTGCTGCGGTCAACGGCTTCAACGCGCTGGCATGGGATGGCGCCATCCAGCGTCCCGATCTGTTGATCGTGGCGCGTGGCGGCGGCAGCCTCGAAGACCTCTGGGGCTTCAACGACGAGGCGCTCGCCCGCGCGGTTGCCGCTTCCGGCATTCCGGTGATCTCGGCTGTCGGCCACGAGACCGACTGGACGCTGATCGACCTCGTTGCCGATGTGCGGGCGCCGACGCCGACGGGTGCGGCCGAAATCGCTGTGCCGGTGAAGGCGGACCTTGAAGCAACGCTTGCCAGCCTCGGTGCGCGGCTGAAAGCGGCGGTCCTGCGCAATTTCGAGCGCAAACGGCAGGCTGCTCGTGCGGCGGCCCGCGCACTGCCTTCGCCCGACCAATTGCTGGCGCTGCCGCGCCGACGCCTCGATGAGGCGACATCCAGGCTCGGCCGGGGCCTGTTGGTCTCCACCGAACGTAAGCGTGCAAGGTTTTTTGCCGTAAAGCTGACACCGGCAATGCTGTCGCAGCGCATTGCCGAGGCGCGGCGCACCAACGAACGCAATCTTTTGCGAGCACAAGGGGCATTGCGAACGTTGGCAAGAGCCCGGCGTGCGGAGCTTAACCGAGCGGCGGATCAATTGCCAAAATGTGCCAGGGCATCGCTGCAGCGGCACAAGCAGCAATTGACCATGCTGCAAGGCCGCATCACGATCGAGCCGACGGCACGGCGGCAACGCGTGCAGAGGGATTTGCTGACAGCTTTGACAAGACGTGGCACGCAAGCAGTGGTGCTCAGGCTGGAGCGCCTGCGCGGCCGCGTCGTCCAGGCCGACAGGCTGATGGCAACACTGTCGCACAAGGCCGTCCTGGCGCGCGGCTTTGCGCTGGTGAGGGATGCGGATGGCGCGGTGATCAAGCAGGCTGCCGATGTGGCGTCGGGAATGGCGCTTTCGCTCGAGTTCGCCGACGGCACCGCCGATGCGGTGGCGATCAGCGGCACGGCAAAACCGAAAGCCGTGGCCAAGCCGGCGGCCAAGGCCAAAGAGCCTGGCAATCAGGGATCCCTGTTCTGACACCATGACCGACAATCCGCATCATCTGACAACGCCCTCAGGCAAACCGCGCGCGCGGAATTTCGGCATCGGCTTCGACGGGCGGCCCGGACCGTTCAATGCGATCACCGACGTGCCCGGCGTGGCTGTCGGCTATGCGACGCTGATCTCGGGCGATGGCGCGCTTGTCGTCGGCGGGGGACCAGTGCGCACCGGCGTGACCGCGATCCTGCCCAGGCCGCTCGCCGACCTCGCCACGCCGGTCTTCGCCGGCATCTTCAGCCAGAACGGAAACGGCGAACTGACCGGCTCGCACATCGTCGAGGAAACCGGGGCTTTCAACTTCCCGATCACCATCACCAACACGCATTCCTGCGGTGTTTCACGCGACGGCACGCTGCGCTGGATGCAAAGCGTGCTGCCGGCAGCGCTCGACAGCGGCTGGGGGCTGCCGGTGGCGGCGGAGACCTATGACGGCTTCCTCAACGACATCAACGGTCACCATTTGACGTCAGCGCATGTTGCGCAGGCCCTCGACGGCGCCGCCGGCGGACCGATCGAGGAAGGCAGCGTCGGCGGCGGTACCGGCATGATCACTTTCGGCTTCAAGGCCGGCTCCGGCACCGCATCGCGCATCGTCGAATGGCACGGCCGTGCCTACACCGTCGGCGCCTTCGTGCAGTCTAATTTTGGAAAACGGCGCAATATCACCATTCGCGGCCTGCGCGTCGGGCCGGAACTCGTCGAGCCGGCGGTCCGCGAAGGCACACCGCGTGCTGAAAAGGGCTCGATCATTGCCGTCGTCGCCACCGACGCACCGTTCCTGCCGCATCAGATGAAGCGGCTGGCCCGCCGGGTGCCGCTCGGCGTCGCCATGACCGGCGGCTTCGGCTATCACAGCTCAGGCGACATTTTTATCGCCTTCTCAACCGCCAATGCGAGCGCAGCGCTGGCGCCCTCCGGCCGCATCGCCAGCGCCAATTTTATTCCGGACACCGATATCGATCCGTTTTTCGATGCGGTGATCCAGACCGTGGAGGAAGCAATCCTCAACGCGGTGGTTGCCAACGACGATATGACCGGACGCGACGGAAATTTCGTGCCGGCGCTGCCGAAGGCGTGGCTGAAGGAGAAGTTTGGCTGAAGACAAAAACGCGGGCCAGAAGCCCGCGCTGGAACAACGTCGCCGCTATGCGATCATTCCGCGGCTTTTCCGGGGGGCTGCTGGCTTTCCTCGGCCTCGGCGGCTTCCTCAAGCCGGGATGCGATAAGTTCCTGGATATCGCCGACTTCTTCCTGGATGTCCTCCAGCGGGATGCCGACCTCGGCCGCCTCGGCGGCGCACTCCTTGGCCAGGGTTTCGGCCTGCTTGTCGATCCTTGCCTGGGAGGACTGGCAATGGACCTTTTCGCCGATCCATCCCCGCAAGAATTCGATGGCGTGTTCACTCATACTGCTGTTCCCTGGCGGCAAAGCCGGTTGGTAATCATAAACGTCGACATCCCGCAAAGGATGCATGTCCCCATTCCAGCCGAGTCGCGGTCGGCCGGCAAGCCAATGCCGTCCAAGGTCCACAGAGCCATAGGAAATCGAGGGGTCAAGAGCATTTTCTGATTCTGGAGGAGTCGGTACCGTTGGCTAGGTCACGCCCAGCGCTGCGCCACTGTTTCTATTTGCTTTTTTCCGGTTTCCGAGCCGATTTCCGTCACAATAGATGGCGCAACATACTACACATTCACAGTTGCTTCGAGGTGTGGCCCTCGAGCGCGCGGGTCGAAGCCGCCGCTATATAGTGACATCCTCCTGCAATGTCGACTCCGCTCGCCATGCTGCTTCTTTCCGCCGCGCCGAAGGCTCCGCAACGGACCAAGAGCAAGTGACGATGGACGCGAACGGGGTGGAGCAAGCCTCGGCGGAATCGCTCAGACGGGCACAGCCACCACCGCCGCGCAGTCGCCGGCCTTGACCAGCCCGGGGAAATGCCGCGCCGCCAGCATGCCCGACATTTTTGCCTGGATCTCCTGCGGGGCGATGCCGGTGCGGCCGGTGGAATGGATGCGCGCCAGCACCGCGCCCTTTTCGACGGGTTCACCGAGATCGACCATGGTTTCGATCATGCCGTCATCTTCGGCGAAGGAGAAACAATCGCCCGATGGCATATCCAACCACTGGGTTGAGGTCTTCTCCACCGCACCGGCGACAATGCCGGCGTGGCGCAGCACGTTGAGAATGCCGTGCCGCGCGATCCGCACGGTTTGCGCGCGCGACGTGCCGCCGCCGCCAAGCTCGGTGCTGACGAAGACCTTGCCCATCTCCTCGGCTGCCGTGTCATACATGCCGATGGCGTCGATTTCGATCATGCGCATCGAGAACGGGGCGGCGAAGGCTGCGACCGCGTCGAAGGCTTTCTGTTCCAGCGCCTTGTCGGGCAAGGTGTGCGCGGCGCAGAACGGCACGAAGTCCAGCGTCTTGCCGCCGGAATGGAAGTCGAACACGATGTCGGCGCGGGGGAGCAGCTCACGCTGGAAATAGTCGGCGATCTTTTCGGTCACCGTTCCGTCCGGCCGGCCGGGAAAGCTGCGGTTCATGTTGCCCTTGTCGATCGGCGAGGTGCGCTTGCCGGCACGGAAGGCCGGATAGTTCATTGCCGGCACGATGATCACCGTGCCGCTGACATCTTTCGGGTCGAGCGTGCGGGCGAGATCGTAAAGGGCCAGCGGTCCCTCATACTCATCGCCATGGTTGCCCCCGGTCAGCAGCGCTGCCGGCCCGTTGCCGTTGCGGATGACGCAGATCGGGATCATCACCGAGCCCCACGCGGAATCGTCGCGGCTGTAGGGCAAGCGCAGGAAACCGTGCTGGATGCCGTCGCGGTCGAAATCGACGGTCGGCGCGATCGGCGACGGGCGGGTGCTGGACATCGGGCTCAATCCTTCACCGCCAGCTTACGCGGCACATTGGCCAGGCACTCTACACCGGTTTCGGTGATCAGGATGGACTCGGTGATTTCCAGTCCCATCGTTTCCAGCCACAGGCCGGTCATGAAATGGAAGGTCATGCCGGGCTTGAGTTCGGTGCGGTCGCCGGGACGCAGGCTCATCGTGCGCTCGCCCCAGTCCGGCGGATAGGACAGTCCGATCGAATAGCCGGTGCGGTTGTCCTTGATGATGCCGTATCGCTTGAGGACACCGAAGAAGGCGTTGGCAATGTCCTCGCAGGCGTTGCCGGGTTTCGCCGCGGCCAGCCCCGCTTCCATGCCTTCCAGCGTCGCCTTCTCGGCATCGAGGAATTCCTGCGTCGGCTTGCCGAGGAAGACGGTGCGCGACAGCGGGCAGTGATAGCGATTGTAGCAGCCGGCAATCTCGAAGAAGGTGCCCTCGCCCCGCTTCATCGGTCTGTCATCCCAGGTCAGATGCGGCGCCGAGGCATCGGCACCCGACGGCAGCAGCGGCACGATCGCCGGATAATCACCGCCGATACCGTCGACGCCGCGCGTGCCGGCATCATAGATTTCGGCAACGAGATCGCATTTGCGCATGCCGACCTCGATCTTGTCGAAGATGCGCTGGTGCATCGCTTCGACGATGCGGGCCGCCTTGCGCATATAGTCGATCTCGGTCGGGCTCTTCACCGCACGCTGCCAGTTGACCAGCGCGGTGGCATCGACAAAGCGGGCATTGGGCAAATGCTTCTGCAGCGACGCGAAGGCGGCCGCCGAGAACCAGTAATTGTCCATTTCGACGCCGACTGTCAGCTTGCCCCAGCCGCGATCCGCAAGCACGCTCGCCAAAAAATCCATCGGGTGGCGCTCGGTCGACTGCACATAGTGGTCGGCATAGCCGACGATGTTGTCGTGCGCGAGATAGGCGGTGCGCTTGGCGCCGTTGGCGTCCTGGCCGCGGCCGTACCAGACCGGCTCGCCCGAAGGCGGCACGATAACCGCCTGGTGCACATAGAACGACCAGCCATCATAGCCGGTCAACCAGGCCATATTGGAAGGATCGCTGATAACAAGAAGATCGACGCCCTTCACCTCCATGGCTTTGCGCGTTTTGGCGAGACGATCCGCAAATTCGCCGCGCGAGAACTTCAGGTTCGGTTGCATTGTTCTTGGTCCTCGTTTGTTGGGCCTTGCGGCCGGTATCAGCTTTGAATCCAACTCGTCGTTCTTGTTTGAGAGTGATCTCTGGACAAAACGGAAACTGTTTGTCCGAGAAAACCTGTTCCCACTTTTCCGGATCACGCTTTGGCCAGCATCAGCTTTCGAAAATCGTTCCGGAGTTGGCCACCCTCGCGCGATCTCGAGCGAGCGTGGCGATCGCCGTGTCCTGGACGCCAGTGCCGGTGAGGTCGGCGATGGTGATGTCGCTGGCCGAGCGCCGGCCATGTTTTTCGCCGGCGATGATCTGGCCGAGTTCGGTCACCTCTTCCTCGGCGGCCATCACGCCCGCCGCGATGGCATGGTGCAGCTCACCCAACCGCCTTGTCTGGCGGGCACTGTCGGCGACATAGAGATCGGCCATGCGCAGGATTGCCGGCGCGATCTCGTTCTTATGCTCGGCGTCGGAACCCATCGCGGTGATGTGCTGGCCGGCGGAAACGAATCCCGCCTTGATCAGCGGCTCGGTCGAAGGCGTGGTGGTGACGATGATGTCGGCGCCGGCGACCGCGTTTGCCGCGTCGGATTCAGCGCGCACGACGATGCCGATCTTTTCGCGCAGGGCTCCGGCGGTCGCCTCGGCCTTTGCCGCATCGCGCGCCCAGATGCGCGCCTCGGCAATCGGCCGCACCAGCATGAGGGATTCCAATTGCAATCCGGCCTGGACGCCGGCGCCGAAGATCGCGGCAACGGACGAGTCCTGCCGCGACAGATGTTTGGCGGCGACGGCGCCGGCGGCAGCCGTGCGGACGTCGGTGAGATAGCCATTGTCGAGCAACAGCGCCTCGACTAGGCCGGTCTTGGCCGAAAGCAGCACCATCATGCCGTTGACGCTGGGCAGGCCGAGCTTCGGATTGTCGAAGAAGCCGGGGCTGATCTTGATGGCGAAGCCGTCAATGCCCGGCACATAGGCTGTCTTCACGTCGACCTCGCCGTGGTACTCGGGAATGTCGAGCCGCAGGATCGGCGGCATCGCCACCGGCAGGGTAGCGAGCGCGCGGAAAGCGTTTTCAATGCAGGCGACGGCATCGAGATCGAGTGTCACGATCGCCCGCAACTCTTTCTCGGTAAGGATGGTCATCCGGCTCATGCGGCGCGCTCCGGAGTGGCAAGCTCTGCAAAGGACAGCGTTCTGTCACACCCCCCTCTGTCCTGCCGGACATCTCCCCCGCAAGGGGGGAGATTGGACTTCATCTTTGCCTTCGCCAATCTCAGACGCCGCAAGAAAAGCGGCAGCATCGAAGCTGCCGATCTCCCCCCTTGCGGGGGAGATGTCCGGCAGGACAGAGGGGGGTGTGAAGAAACTCGGCGTGAAAGACGTTTCATCCGGCGCGACCCGCATTTATCGAAGTGTCACCGCAGACGATTTTCCGATGCAGCTCCATATCAATGTTTCGGCCAGAAAGAAGCACAACCACCGGCCCGTTCGCCGTAATCTTGCCGGCGAGCAGTGCGGCGATGCCGACCGCGCCGGCGCCCTCGACGATCTCGCGCTCCTGCGCATAGGCGTGGCGGATGCCGGCGGCGATCTCGTCTTCGCTGAGCAGGACGACATCGTCGAGCAGGTCGCGGCACATGGCGAAGGTCAGCCGGTTGTCGAGGCCGATGCCACCACCGAGCGAATCCGCCAGCGTCGGCAATTCTTCCACCAGCACCGGCTGGCCCGCATCGAGGCTGGCCTTCATCGCCGCGCCACGCGCCATCGAGACACCGACGACTTTTGTCCGGGGGCTGACGCCTTTGATGGCTGTAGCAACCCCTGATGCGAGCCCACCGCCGGAGATCTGGGCCAGAACGAGGGCGGCATCCGGGACCTGCTCGATCATCTCAAGCCCGAGCGTGCCTTGCCCGGCGATAATGTCGGGATGGTCGAAGGGCGGCAGCATAACCAGCCCCTCTTGCGCCACCAGCCGATCGACCTCCTGCTGGGCATCGTCCTGGCTGTCGCCGACGATGCGGACTTCCGCGCCAAGCCGGCGGATCTCGTCGAGCTTGTTGCCGGGCACCAGGCGCGACATGCAGATTACGGCGCGCATGCCCTCAAGCTTCGTCGCATGCGCCAGCGCGCGGCCGTGATTGCCGGTCGAGGCCGCGACCACGCCCCGCGCCTTCTGTTCGGCGTTCAACGAGGCGACGGCGTTCGAGGCGCCACGCAGCTTGAAGCTGCCGGTGGTCTGGCGATGCTCGAGCTTGAGGTGAACGGGGACGCCGAACTGTTCCGAGAGGCTGTGGGACAAGACGGTTGGCGTGCGCTCGACTTTACCAGCGATACGCTCACGGGCGGTACGGATGTCGGTGAGAATGACGGCGGGCATCACGAAACGCCCCCCTCTGGCCTGCCGGCCATCTCCCCCTCAAGGGGGGAGATTAGCGGCTGCAACACCTTCGCCAATTGTCGATGTTGCAGGAAGAGCGGTGACGCATGAACTGCCAATCTCCCCCCTTGAGGGGGAGATAGCCGGCAGGCCAGAGGGGGGTGCTCGCTCACACTGGACATAATCTTACTGAACCAAGGGCAACGTCATCAGCCGCCCGAACTCAGGATGCGGCGCCTCATCCCCGCACAATCTCAGGCAGTTCCAGGCGGTCGCCTGGTTGCTGGTCACCACGGGACGTCCAATAGAATTTTCCATGCCGGTGACCGCGAGGGCGCTACGCAGCGCCGTGCACGACACGAACAGCGCATCGGCGCTGGCGTCGGTCGCTTCACGCGCCAGGTCGACAAGCGTTGCCGGTGCGATGCGTGCCATCTCGCGGTCGTCCTCGAAGCCGAGGCAGGTGAAGCTGACGATCTCGAAGCCGCGCGCGGCGAAATAGGCGGCCATCGGCCTGGATGTCTCGACCGTGTAGGGAGTGAGAATGCTGATCTTGTTTGCGCCCAGAGCACGCAGCCCGCGCACGCCCGCCATCGGCGGTGTGACCACCGGCACGCCGGGCTTTGCGACCTGGATCGCCGCCTCGATCTCGGCATCGCCGATCACCACCGAGGCCGAAGTGCAGGAATAGCAGATGGCATCGAGCTTCTCGTCCGGCAGGATCAGGGCCGCGCCCGCCGTCAGCGCCGGCTGCATCTTGCGCAGGTTTTCAGGCGTCGTCGGGTTGGCATAGGGAATGCGCGCGACATAGACGCCGACCCGCTCGCCCGCCACCATGCGGCGGAAATCCGGTTCGCTGGTATGGTCGGTGGCCAGGATAATCAGGCCGACGCGCCGCTCCAGCGGGCGCGCATCCAGCGCCGACCGTTTCGGGTAGACCTTGATCTCGGGCAAGGGTTTCATCGGCTACCTCTCGATCTTGCCGTAGCGGCGTTCCAGCCAGCGCAGCAGCACGACCGAAAACAGACTGATGACCAGGAAGAAAGCACCGACCAGGGTGATCGGCTCGATATAGCGATAGTAGGTGTTGGCGACGCTTTTGGCCTGGTTCATCAGTTCCAGCACGGTGATTGCCGACAGCAGCGGCGTTTCCTTGAACATGGCGATGAAGTAATTGGCGAGCGCCGGTATCATCGGCGGGATAGCCTGCGGAATGATGATGTTGGTCCAGGTCTGCGTGGCGCTCAGATTGCACGCCTTGGCCGCTTCCCACTGGCCGCGCGGCACATTGTCGATGCCGGCGCGATAAACTTCCGCCGTGTAGGTGCCGTAGTGCAGCCCGAGCCCGATGACACCGGCGACCAGCGGCGGCAGCAGGATGCCGATGTCGGGCAGCACGTAGAAAATGAAATAGAGCTGCACCAGCAATGGCGTGCCGCGGATGAACTCTGCGAGGAAGCCGACCGTGCGCGACAGCGCTTTGTTGGGCGAGCGGCGCGCAAGCGCAATGCCAAGCCCGACGATCGCCGCCAGCACCGAGCCGAGCAGCGTCGCCAGGATGGTGATCTTCACCCCCTGGATCAGCGTCGGCATGATTTCCCAGACGAAGTTCCAATCCCACTCCATCAGCAAGCCCAATTTGTCAGAAGGGAATTGGCCATCAGGCACGCACCCCATCGAGGCCGCGCGCCATGCGTCGTTCCAGCGAGCGCACGCCCCACGAGATGAGCAGGGCGAGGACGAAATAGATGATCAGGATGGTGGTGAACGGCACCAGGGTGTTGCCGGTCTGGGCGCGCACCACCTGCGCCTGGAAGGTCAGGTCGGTGAGCGAGATCAGCGACACCACGGCGGTCGCCTTGAGCAATTCGATGGCATTGTTGCCAAAAGTCGGCAGCATCACCAGCAGCGCCTGCGGCAGGATGATGTGGCGCATGCCTTGCCAGCGGCCGAGATTGAGCGCTGTGCAGGCCTCATACTGTTCGCGGCCGATCGACTGGATGGCGCCACGCACCACTTCGGCGGCATAGGCGCCGACATTGAGGCCGAGCGCCAGCACGCCGGCCTGCAACGGGGTCAGCGAAATGCCGATGAAGGGCAGCACGAAATAGGCCCAGAACAACTGCACGAAGATCGAGGTGCCGCGGAAGAATTCGATGTAGGCGGTAGCCAGCGCGCGCAGCACGAAGAAACGCGACAGCCGCCCCATTCCGGCAAGAAAGGCCATGAACAGCGCAAGCACCGACCCCATCAGCGTCAGCTCGATGGTGACAAGCGCTCCCTGCAATATCAGGCCGAAATAGCCGGACCACTGGGTCATCTAATGTACTGTTCCACCTGGACGTTTGGTCGAAGCCCCCTCACCCGGCCTCCGCTACGCTCGGCCGACCTCTCCCCGGCGGGGAGAGGAGACCACCAGCGTCGGCGCCAGCCTCTTCTCCCCAGCCGGGAGAAGGTGGCCCGAAGGGCCGGATGAAGGGGTCTTCCTTACTTCACTTCGCCGCGCAGAGCTTGTCGCGGCTGGTCGACATCGCGGCCGCCGCCGAGAAGCCGTAGGGCTCGATGATCTTGGCGAACTCGCCTGATTTCTTCATCTTGGCCAGTTCTACGTCGAAGGCGTCGCGCAGTGCCTCGTCGCCCTTCTTGAAGGCGGCGCCGTCGCAATAGACCGGTGCGCCCTGCACCGGAGCGATGACTTCGAGGTTCGGATCGTTGGCCTTCTTGACCAGATCATTGATCGACAGGACGGGCAGCGAATAAGCGTCGATGCGGCCATCCTGAAGCATCTTCACGCCGCTCTGGCCATCCGGCACGACGATGACGCGATCGCGTGGCACGCCGGCATTGAGGGCGAGCTTCTCCTCAGTGCCGCCGCCCGGCGCACCGATGGTCGCAGTCGTATCCTTGGCGACATCCTCATAGCTCTTGAAGCCCTTCGGATTGCCCTTCTTCACCAACATCGCCTCGGCATCGCAAAGCACCGGCTCGGAATAGACGACGGCGGCGCAGCGTTCCGGCTTCATGAACAGGCCGGCGGTGACGACATCGAAGCGACCGGCCTGCAGGCCAGGGATCATGGCGCCATATTCGGAGATCGAAGCGGCGACGTCGGCGACGCCGAGCCGCTTGAATATCTCGCGGGCCACATCAGGCGCGGCACCCGAAACCTTGCCGTCGGCGGCGACCGCCGTATAGGGCGGCTCGTTGGCGATGGCGAGGCGGGCGAAACCTTGCGCCTTGAGCTGTTCGAGCTTGCTGTCATCGGCCGAACCCACGTTCGAGGCGGCCAGCACCGCCGCCAACGCAAGGCTAGCGACGCCAGCCAGAATGCCAAGTTTTTTCATTGTTCCCAACTCCTTGTTTCTTGTCTTGCTTTGTTACGAGGCGGCTCTCGCCACCTCGGGACGACTTCGTCGCCTTGGGCATTGCGGTCAGACGCGATGTCCGGCCGCGATGATCTTCTTCAGGAAGCCTTGCGTGCGCTCCTGCTTGGGATTGCGGAAAATCTCGTCGGGCTTGCCCTCCTCGACGATCCTGCCACGATCGAAGAACAGCACCCGGTCGGCGAAATCATGGGCAAAGCCCATCTCGTGGGTGACCAGCAGCATGGTCATGTCGGTCTCGGCGGCAAGCTTGCGCATGACGTTCATCACCTCCTCGACCAGCTCCGGATCGAGCGCCGACGTCACCTCGTCGAACAGCATGATCTTTGGCGACAGCGCCAGCGCCCGGGCGATCGCCACGCGCTGCTTCTGCCCGCCGGAAAGCTGTGCCGGCATGCTTTTCGCCTTGTCGGCCATGCCGACCATCTCGAGCAGTTCCATCGCCCGCTTTTCGGCGGCCGCACGCGGCGTGCCCTTGGTCAGCATCGGCGCCAGCGTGACATTGTCCATGACGCATTTGTGCGGAAACAGGTTGAACAGCTGGAAGACCATGCCGATCTTCTGGCGCATCCTTGTCAGGTGTCGCTCATCGGCGGGCAGCAACTGGCCGTTGCGTTCCATGTGATAGAGCTGCTCACCGTCGATCTGGATATGACCGCCATCGATGCGCTCCAGCGTCATCAGGATGCGCAGGATTGTCGTCTTGCCCGAGCCCGACGGGCCGATCAGTGCCAGCTTTTCGCCAGGCATGACCTGCATCGACAGGCCGTCCAGCACTTTGAAAGTGCCGAAGCTTTTTGAAATGGCGTCGATCTTGATGATGGGCGTGGGCACTGCAGTTCCCCGTCCTGGAGAGGTCTATGCTCTTAACGATGCGGAACGCGCCAAATCATGTCAATTGAGAAAATAATATCATGACAATTATTTCTGATTCCGCACAATTTCCGAGCAACCCCAGCCTAGATAGCGAGCAGCAGGTGTTCCGGATCGCCAAGCAGCAGCTTGGTGACAACGCCGAGGCCGGCGCGCAGTTCCCCCTCGGTGGTCGAACCCAGCGAGATACGCACCGCCGGATGCCACGGCGCAGCCGAAATACGGAAGGACGTGCCGGGTGCAATCGCCACACCCTGCAGGCGGGCCTGGGCGACAAAGCTTTCCTCGGCGCGGTCGGCCGGCAGTTGCAGCCAGACATGCAGCCCGTCTCGCCGGGCGCGATAGCCGACCCCCGCCAGCACTTGCGCTGCAATATCCTGCCGGCGCCGCAAAGCCGCGCGCTGCCAGTGGACAAGCTCCATCGCCGTCCCGTCGGTCACCCATTTTGTGGCGATCTCGGCCACCAGCGGCGTCGCCATCCAGTTCGAAACCAGATGCCGGTTGGCGACGGCGGCGACATAGCGGTCGGGTGCGACGAGATAGCCGATGCGCAGCCCGGGCACGGTGATCTTGGTGAAGGAGGTGACGTAGAGCGTGCGCTCCGGCGCGAACGCGGCAACCGGCGGCGGCCGGTCTTCGACCAGCGGACCGAGCACATCGTTCTCGATGATAGCGATGTCGTGCTTGCGCGCAACCGCCGCGATCTGCTCGCGCCGCGCCGCATCCATCAACGTCGCCGTCGGGTTGATCACCGAGGGCTGCACGAAGACCGCGCGGATGTCGGAAAGCCGGCAGGCTTCGTCCAGCGCTTCCGGGATCAGGCCGTTGTCGTCGATCGGCAGGCCTTCCAGGTTGAAGCCGAGATAGCGTGCCAACGGCACCAGCGTATGGTGGCCGATCGCCTCGGTGGCGACCGTCGAGCCCGGCGGGGCGACACTCATCAGCGCTACCGTCATGCCGGCGGTGGCGCCGTTGGTCAGGCTGATGTTCTGCGCGGAGGTGTCGAGACCGCACAGTTTCAGCCATTCGACCGCCACCGCGCGGTGGCGCGGAAACACCATGTTGGGCCGAAACGACAGTGCCGAACTCGACGGCAGGTTCTCGGCCAGCCAGCCCAGCGCCTGCTTCAGCCGCTCCAGATGCATCGGCTCGCAGACCGGCTTCAGGATCGACAGATCGATGACTTCGCCGAGCCGCTCCGGCAGATAGGGCGGTTCCGGCTCGCGGCGCTGCGTCTGGACGAAGCTGCCGCGGCCGATCTCGCCCGAAATCAGCCCGCGGCGGATCAATTCCTCATAGGCGCGGCTCACCGTCTGCACAGAAAGCTTGAGGTCGTCGGCCAGACGTCGATGGGTCGGCAGCCGCGCGCCATTGGCGAGGCGCCCGTCATGGATGGCGCGCGCGAACTGGTCGGCCAGCGATTGATAGGCCGGGCGCCGGATGAGCGCGGGATCGGGTTGCCACAATGTCATGACTTATTAGAGATCGAAATCAGTGCAATTGACAATCGAAATAATGCGCCGTCATGGTACTCGGACGAAAAGTGAGCTCTGATGACATCCGCGAAACTCGACCCGATCGACCTGAAAATCCTCGACGCCATCCAGCGCGACGGACGCATCACCAAGTTGGCGCTGGCCGAGCAGGTCGGCCTGTCGCCGACGCCGTGCTGGATGCGGCTGCGCAAGCTGGAGAAGGCCGGCATCGTCTCGGGCTATCACGCCAGGATCGCCATGCGCGTCGTCGCACCCGTTGCCACCGTCCTGATGGAGGTGACGCTGGCAAACCACCGCCAGGCCGATTTCGACCGCTTCGAGCGCGTCATCCGCGATGTTCCCGAGATCGTCGCCTGCTGGTCTGTCGGCGGCGGCGTCGACTATGTGGTGAAGGTGATGGCGCGCGACATCGACGCCTATCAGCGGCTGGTCGATGGCTTGCTCGAACGGGAAATCGGCATCGACCGCTACTTCACCTACATCGTCACCAAGACGGTGAAGGACGAGATCGCGCTGCCCATAGCCGACCTGCTGCCGGCGTCGGCTTAAGGCGGAGAGATCATCTGTCGGGGCGGGACAAAAGAGAGAGTCTCTCTCCTTCGAGGCATCCAAACAGCCTCTCTATCTGCATCGGGCGGATAGTCTTCCCGCATCAGTCCGAACCGGGAGGTCTCGACCATGTCCGCGCATTTCGCCCGCTCGCATCGCCATGAAGCGCTCGACCGCCTGACCGACCGCCGGCTGCTGCGTGAACTCGCCTATGTCGATGGCCACTGGACGGCAAGCGAAGCCGCTGAAAGCTTCGAGGTCACCGATCCGGCCACCGGCACGACTGTCGCTTTCGTCGCCGCGCTAGATGCACGGCAGACGACAAAGGCGATCGATGCCGCCGCACGCTCCTTTCCGGCATGGCGGTCGCTGTTGCCGCAGGAGCGCTCCAAAATCCTGCGCAAATGGTTCGAGTTGATCATCGGCGCCAAGGATGATCTGGCTCTGCTGATGACGCTGGAACAGGGCAAGCCGCTGCAGGAATCGCTGGGCGAGATCGACTACGCCGCCTCTTTCATCGAGTGGTATGCCGAGGAAGCAAAACGCCTGAACGCCGAGAGCGTCACCAGCCATCTGCCGAACGCCGAAATGATCGTGCGGCGCGAGCCGCTCGGTGTCGTCGGCATCGTCACGCCGTGGAACTTTCCGTCGGCGATGCTGACCCGCAAGGCTGCGGCAGCCCTTGCCGCCGGCTGCACCATCGTTGCGCATCCGTCCTCGGAAACACCGCTGTCGGCGCTGGCGCTGGCCGAACTCGGTGAGCGCGCCGGCCTCTCCGCAGGCGCCTTCAACATCGTCACCGGCAAGGCTTCGACCATCGTCGGGCGGATGTGCGAAGACCCGCGCGTTCGCGCCATGAGCTTTACCGGCTCGACCGAGATCGGCCGGCTGATCGCCGCGCAGAGTGCTGCGACCATGAAGCGGCTGGTGATGGAGCTTGGCGGCCATGCCCCGCTGATCGTCTTTGCCGATGCCGATCTGGACAAAGCGGTTGATATCGCCATCGACGCCAAATTCGCCACGTCGGGCCAGGACTGCCTCGCCGCCAACCGCATTTACGTCCAGCGTCCGATCTACGATCGGTTCTGCGCCGCCTTCGCCAAGCGCATCGAGACGCTGCGGACCGGCAATGGCCTTGCAGATGACATTGACATCGGGCCGCTGATGCATAAGCGCGCCATCAAGAAGGTGGAAGAGCAGGTCGCAGACGCGCTGACCCATGGCGCGCGCTGCCTCACCGGCGGCAAGCGACATCAGGCTGGCCCCCTGTTCTACCAGCCGACACTGCTGGCCGATGTTTCCGACGAGGCGCTGATCATGCGCGAGGAGACGTTTGGCCCGGTTGCCGCCGTGACGCCGTTCGACAGCGAGGATGAAGTGATTGCCCGCGCCAACGCCACCGAGTATGGCCTCGTCGCCTATGTCGTAACGGAGAATGGTGGCCGGCAGCAGCGCATGGGCCGCGCGCTCGACTACGGCATGGTCGCCATCAACCGCGTCAAGATCACCGGCGCGCCGATCCCGTTCGGCGGCGTCAAGCAATCGGGCATCGGGCGCGAAGGCTCGCGCCACGGACTCGAGGCTTTCACCGATCTCAAATATCTCTGCCTCGATGTAGCTTAAGCTGCACCGGAATCACCCTTTTGTCAGGAGTTAAAAGAATGCTCGACCAGTCCAACGAACTCGCCGCCTGGGATCGCGACCACTTCTTCCATCCCTCGACGCATATGGGCACGCATGCGCGGGGCGAAAGCCCGACGCGCATCATGGCCGGCGGCGAAGGCGTCACCGTCTGGGACAACAATGGCAGGAAGAGCCTCGATGCCTTCGCCGGCCTCTATTGCGTCAATGTCGGCTACGGCCGCCAGAAGATCGCCGACGCCATCGCCGCCCAGGCGAAGAACCTCGCCTACTACCACGCCTATGTCGGCCACGGCACCGAAGCCTCGATCACGCTCGCCAAGATGATCATCGACCGCGCGCCGCAAGGCATGTCGAGGGTCTATTTCGGCCTCTCAGGCTCGGATGCCAACGAAACCAACATCAAACTGATCTGGTACTACAACAACGTGCTCGGCCGGCCGGAGAAGAAGAAGATCATCTCGCGCTGGCGCGGCTATCACGGCTCGGGCGTGATGACGGGATCGCTGACCGGGCTCGACCTGTTCCACAACGCCTTCGACCTGCCGCGCGCGCCGATCCTGCACACCGAGGCGCCTTATTATTTCCGCCGCGCCGACCGCTCGATGAGCGAGGAGCAATTTTCGCAGCATTGCGCCGACAAGCTCGAGGAGATGATCCTGGCTGAGGGCCCGGAAACGGTCGCTGCCTTCATCGGCGAGCCGATCCTGGGCACCGGCGGCATCGTGCCGCCGCCGGCCTTCTATTGGGAAAAGATCCAGGCGGTGCTTAAGAAGTACGATGTGCTGCTGGTCGCCGACGAAGTGGTGACGGGCTTCGGCCGGCTGGGCACCATGTTCGGCTCCGACCACTACGGCATCAAGCCGGACCTGATCACCATCGCCAAGGGCCTGACCTCGGCCTATGCGCCGCTGTCGGGCGTCATCGTCGCGGACAAGATGTGGCAGGTGCTGGTTGAAGGCTCCGACAAACTCGGTTCGCTCGGCCATGGCTGGACCTATTCCGCGCATCCGATCTGCGTTGCCGCCGGCGTCGCCAATCTCGAACTGATCGACGAGATGGATCTTGTGACCAATGCCCGCGAGACAGGCGCCTATTTCCGCGCCGAACTGGCCAAGGCGGTCGGCGGCCACAGGAATGTCGGCGACGTCCGCGGCGACGGCATGCTGGCGGCGGTGGAGTTCGTCTCCGACAAGGACGACCGGGTGTTCTTCGACGCTTCGCTCAAGATCGGGCCGCAGGTGGCGACGGCGCTTGCCGCAAGCGGCGTCATCGGCCGCGCCATGCCGCAGGGCGACATTCTGGGCTTTGCGCCGCCGCTCTGCCTGACCCGCGAGGAAGCCGACATCGTCGTGTCGAAGACAGCCGATGCGGTGAAAAACGTGTTTGCCGATCTCTGAGAGTGACTATGAATGCCATGACCAGGACCCTCCCCGCCACCATGGCCGCCGTGCTGCTGACCGGGCACGGCGGACCGGAAAAACTCGTCTACCGCAGCGACGTGAAAGTGCCCTCGCCCGCTCCCGGTGAAGTGCTGGTCAAGGTCAGCGCTTGCGGGATGAACAACACCGATGTCTGGGTGCGCCAGGGCGCCTATGGCACGGAGGAGGACGCTGCCGCCGTGTCGACATGGCGCCGCCAGGGCAACACGCTTGTTTTCCCGCGCATCCAGGGCACGGACACCGTCGGTATCGTCGCCGCTGTCGGCGAAGGAGTGTCGCCGGACCGTATCGGCGAACGGGTGATGGTCGATTTCTCGATCTACAATCGCGACGACGATTCGCTCGCCGACATCGACTATATGGGCCACGGCCGCGACGGTGGTTACGCCGAATACCAGGCGGTGCCGGCCGAGAACGCTCATGTCATCGACACCGACATGAGCGATATCGAACTCGCCACCTTCTGCTGCGCCTACCTGACCGGTGAACAGATGCTGGAGCGCGCCGCGCTCAAGGCCGGCGAGCGCGTGCTGGTCACCGGCGCCTCGGGCGGCGTCGGCTCCGGCATCGTGCAATTGGCACGGGCGCGCGGCGCCATCCCCTATGCCGTCGTCGGCAAGGGCAAGGAGCAGGCGGTGCGCGACATCGGCGCAGAGGCTGTCATCACCCGTGGCGTTGCCGACCTGCCGCATGCCGTGAACGAGGCGACCGGAGGCCAGCCGATCGACGTTGTCGCCGACCTCGTTGGCGGTGCCATCTTCAATGACCTCCTGCGTATTCTCAGGCCCGAGGGCCGCTACACCACGGCTGGCGCAATCGCCGGCCCGGTCGTGCAGCTCGATCTCAGGACCATGTACCTGAAGCAATTGCAGCTGCATGGCTCAAGCCAGGGCACGCGCGCGGATTTCCGCCGCATCGTCGGGCACATCGAGGCGAAAAAGATCCGGCCGCTGGTCGGCGGCGTCTACAAGCTCTCCGATTTCCACCATGCGCAAGCGGATTTCATCGCCAAGGATTTCGTCGGCAAGCTGGTGGTGGTGCCGGATGCCATGTGGGGTTCGGCTATCTGAACGACCGATGTCTCAACCCTGCTGGGCCGCCCGCAGCAGCATGCCGAACAGGTCGCGCGGCTCGTCGGGGTCGGCCAGCATGTCGAGTTCCTGATAGAGGCCGGTCGAGCGCAGTTGATCCCTGACGTAACGCAGTGCCGAAAAATCCTCGATGGCGAAACCGACCGAATCAAACAGCGTGATCTGGGTCGCATCGCGCCGGCCTTGTACGGCGCCCGACATCACCTGCCACAGCTCGGTCACCTTGTGATCTGGTGCAAGCTGCTGGATCTCGCCCTCGATGCGCGTCTGCGGCGGATATTCGACGAAGATGTCGGAGCGCAGCAGGATATCGCGGTGCAGTTCGGTCTTGCCGGGACAGTCGCCACCGACGGCGTTGATGTGCACGCCGGAGCCGACCATGTTGTCGGTGAGGATGGTGGCGCACTGCTTGTCGGCGGTGACGGTGGTGATGATGTCGGCCCCTTCTACCGCCTCTTGCGCGGTGCCGCAGGCGACCATGTCGAAGCCGAGGCCGGCCAGATTGCGGATGCATTTTTCGGTGGCCTTGCGATCGATGTCGTAAAGCCTCAGCCTGTCGACGCCGAGCAGCGCCTTGAAGGCTACCGCCTGGAATTCGGCCTGAGCGCCGTTGCCGATCAGCGCCATGCAGTCGGAGCCAGTCGGCGCCAGGTACTTGGCGGCCAGGGCCGACATCGCCGCCGTGCGCAGCGCGGTCAGGATGGTCATTTCCGACAGCAATACGGGGTAGCCATTGTGGACATCGGCGAGCATTCCGAAGGCGGTCACCGTCTGGCGGCCCTCGCGCATGTTCTTGGGGTGCCCGTTGACATATTTGAAGCCATAGACCTCGCCGTCGCTGGTCGGCATCAGCTCGATGACGCCTTCGGCGCTGTGCGAGGCGACGCGCGGCGTCTTGTCGAACAGTTCCCAGCGGCGGAAATCGTCCTCGATGTAGCCTGAGAGTTCGACGAGGAAGCGCTCGACGCCGATCTTCAGCACCAGCTTCATCATGTGGTCGACGCTGACGAAGGGGACGATGTTGAGATTGGGAATCATTTTTTCTTGTCCTTGCCGCATGCAGCCGGTCAGTCCTGGCGATGCGCGTTGTGCGTCTTCATCATCGTTGCCAGCGCAGGGTCATTTTGCTCCAGCGCCCTGATGGCTCCGCCTGTGTCGTAGAGGCGCTCATCCTGACCCATCTTGAACTTGGCCTCGAGCCGATCGATCGGCAGGTCAAACCCTATGACACCAGGTATGCGCCGCTCCATGCCGCCAGGGCCGAGCTCGCGCATGCGCCAGCGATCCTCGCGATCTTTCTCCAGCACGTCGACAAGCTGCAAGAGATGCCGGGCGGTGGCATGATCGTCGAGCGGAACCGGATGCCCATGGCAATGCACGACAGCAAAATTCCAGGTCGGCGCGCTGTCGCGCACCGGGTTGCGCGGATACCAGGACGGCGAGATGTAGCCATGTGGGCCGTGGAAGATAGCGACCGTCTCCCAGCCTTCGCTGATCAAGGTGCTGTGCGGATTGGCCCTGGCGAGATGCGAGACCAGCGTTCCGTTTTCACCACGCGCGCGATCGAGCACGAAGGGAAGATGCGAGACGACAAGGCCCTGCGGTCCCGCTGTCACCACCGTCGCGAAGGCCGCAGCCTCGATCAGGCCGAACACCTCGTCCGACGACAGCGGCGCAAATTCAGGCTTGGTATACATCAGGTCAGCTTCGCTGAGCGCGAACCGCCGGGATCAGGCCTTGCGGGCGAACCAGCAGTACCGCGATGACCCCCGACAGCACGATGGCATCGCGGTAGGGCGCGATCGCTCCCGGAAGCGTCGCCTGCAACAAAACCTCGATGATGCCGAGCAGAAAACCGCCGGCGACAGCACCGGGCAAGCTGCCGAGCCCGCCGACGACGGCGGCGATGAAGGCCTTCAGCACCGGCGTAAAGCCCATCAGCGGATCGACTGAGGCACGCTGCGCCACCCACAGCATGGCCGCCAGCCCGGCAAGCAGGCCGGAGAGCAGGAAGGCGGTGGCGATGATGCGGCTGGCCGGAATGCCCATCAGGCGCACGACGTCGAAATCTTCCGCCGCGGCGCGCATCGCCGTGCCGGTCACCGAGCGGCGAAGGAAGACTTCCAGCGCAATCAGCGCCAGTGCGGAGACGACGATGGAGATGCTGGGACCGACGCCGATGGTGAAATCGCCGAAGGAGAAGGCGCCGGTCATCCAACCGGGCATGGCGACAGCTTGCGGCCGCGCCGAAATGCCGTTCTGGAATACGACCTTCAACAGGCTGGAGACGGCAAAGCTGGTCAACAGCAGGCTGGTGACGCTGGCGCCGCGCATCGGCCTGAAGGCGATACGCTCCATGGCGACAGCGGCGAGCGCGCCGCAGGAGACGGCGACAAGCACGGCTACCGGGAAGGGAAAGCCGAGCACCAGCGAGGCCAGAAGCGCGTAGCCCGACAGCGTCATCAGCTCGCCATGGGCGAAGTTGATGAGGCCGACGATGGAAAAGACGATCGCCAGCCCGAGCGCCAGCAGCGCATAGACGCCGCCGAGGCTCACCGCATTGATGATCTGCTGCGCGATCATGCTTCTCAAGCTCCCAAATAGGCCTGGCGGACGAGGTCCGAGGAGGCGAGTTCTTTTGCCGTGCCGGCCAGCACCACTTCGCCATTGGCGAGCACGACGGCGCGGTCGGCGATTTCGAGCGCCAGCGCCACATTCTGTTCGACCAGAAGGATGGTCAGGCCCTTGCGGCGCAGTTCGGCGATCAGGTCGAAGACGGTGTCGATCAGTTGCGGGGCAAGGCCGAGCGAGGGCTCGTCGAGCAGGATCATGCGCGGCTTGCCCATCAGCGCGCGGGCGATGGCCAGCATCTGCTGTTCGCCGCCCGACAGATTGCCGCCCTTGACGCGATGGTAGCGGCGCAGGATCGGGAACAACTCCAGCATCTCCTCCTCGCGCAGCCTTGCCTCGGCCGCCGGCTGATGCACCGCGCCGCCGAGACGCAGATTGTCGGCCACCGTCAGGCTGGCGAAGATACGGCGGCCTTCGGGAACCAGCGCGACGCCCTTGCGGGCTATCGCCTCCGGCGCCAGGCCGGTGATGTCGACACCGTCGAAGACCACCTTGCCGGATGCCGCCGGCACCAGCCCGGCGACGGCGCCGAGCGTCGAGCTCTTGCCGGCGCCGTTGGCGCCGACCAGCGCGATGATCTCGCCGCTGCCGACGGTGAGGTCGACGCGGCGCACCGCCTCGACCTCGCCGTACCGGATTTTCAGGGCTTCGACGCTCAGCATGACATCACGGCGCGGGAACGTCGGCAGCGTCGGGGATCAGTGTCTGGACATGCTTGCCCTCGCCGCCCTCGTAGCGCATCAGCGCCACTGGCCGCAACGGCATGCGATCGGTGCCGGCATAGGTGATCTTGCCGGTGATGCCTTCGAAATCCTTGAGGCCGGCGATGGCGTCGCGGATCGCCTTCGGGTCGTCGGAGCCGGCCGTCTTGACCGCCTGGTCGAGGATCAGGCCGATCTCGTAGCCATTGACCTCATAGGTCGATTCCGGTGCGTGGCCGGCATATTTGGTGAAGGCGGCGTTGAAGGCCTCTAGCTTGCTGCCCGGCTCGGCATAGCCGGCCGCGGTGTAGACGACGCCGTCGACCAGCTTGCCGAGCGCCTTGATGGTCGGCGTGCCGATGGCATCGGCGCCATAGACCGGGATGGTGACGCCGGCGCCGCGCAATTGCTGGATGAAGGCCGGGAAATCCGGCTCGTAGGCCGCCGTCATGATCAGGTCGGGCTTGTCGGCCAGGCCCTTGATGTTGGTGATCTCGGCGGAAAAGTCGGGCTGGCCCATGCTGAAGGTGCCGCGGCCGACAATGGCGCCGCCCTTCTTCTCGAACACTTTGCCGAAATATTCCGGCAGATTGGCGGTGTAGGTGGAGTCCGGCGAGGTCAGCAGGAACACCTTCTTCTTGCCTTCGGAGACGGCAAAGTCGGCGACCGCCGTCGCCTGCACATTGTCGGCCGGATAGGTGCCGAACATGACGTCGCCGACCGCGCCGGTCAGCACCGGGGCGGAGCCGCACAGCGTCAGGGTCGGAATGCCGAGCGGCTGGGTGAGCTGGCCGGCGGAAATCGAGGGATCGGCATCGCACGGCGTGATCATGATCTTGGCGCCGGCGTCGATCAGCTCCTGGGCGACGGTGGCGGTCTGCGCGGTATCGGAGCGCGTGTCCTTGATCAAAAGCTTGACGGTGTATTTGCCGCCGAGCCCGCCCTTGGCGTTGAGTTCGTCGAGCGACATGCGCAGGCCGGCAAGTGCCGGCTGGTCGTAAGGGGCAAGGCCGCCGGTCTGCGCGGTCGCGGCACCGATGATGATCTCCTCGGCGCTGGCCGTCGAAATGGCGGCGATGCCGAACACGGCAGCGCACAGGGCGGCGCGATGGAGGCGATAGAGGCTTGGCATGTCGGTTCTCCTTCTGGATTTTTATGATTGGTTGTCGTTGCAGGTCATGCGGTCTGGTTTTCAGCTGTTGCGGTCTTGGCACGCGCCGTGCGGCTGCCGAGATAGGCGGCGATCACGGCGGGGTTCTTCTGGACGTCGCCGGGCGTGCCGTCAGCGATGACGCGGCCATGATCGATGACGACGATGCGCTCGCACAAATTCATCACCAGCCGCATGTCGTGTTCGATCAGCACGACGCCGATGCGGCGCTCCGCGCGAACCGTCGATAGAATCGAGACCAGTTCGGCGGTCTCGACGGCGTTCATGCCGGCGGCCGGCTCGTCGAGCAGCAGGAAGCGTGGCCTCAACACCAGGGCGCGTGCCACTTCGAGCCGGCGGCGCTGGCCATAGGCAAGCCTGGCGGCCGGCTGATCGGCAAATCTCTCCAGCCCCATGCGCGCAAGCTCGCTCATCGCCGCCGCCTCGGCATGGCCGAGATCAGGTTCCACCTGGCGTGCTGCGACAACGACATTTTCGAGCACCGTCATGTGCGGAAAAACGCGGATGTTCTGGAAGGTGCGGGCAACGCCGGAGCGGGCGAAGCGAAAGGCCGAAGCCTGCCGCACCGCGCCGCCGACAGACACCGTGCCGGTGCTTGGCTGGACATCACCGGCCAGCATGTTGAGCAGCGTGGTCTTGCCGGCGCCATTGGGACCGATAATGCCGGTGATGCTGTCTGTCCCGAAGCTCAAACTGACGTCATCGACGGCAACGACGCCGGCATAGCGGCGCGACAGATGGTCGGCGGTGAGCCGGTCACTCTCGACATGCTGCGGAGGTGCCGCCGAAGCCGTCACGGCCTGGCGTCCCGGCCGGCGCAAAAGGTTGAGCTCACGCTCGCCGAACAGACCGGTCGGGCGTCGCCAGATGACCAGGATCATGGCGATGGCCAGCACGCCCTGGGTCAAGCCGAACAGGACAGGCAGATGCAGGCCGAGCACCTCGCCGCCGCCCTCGAAGCGGCGCACCACTTCGACCAAAACGATGGTGACGATGACGCCGGCGAAAGCGCCGAGCGACGAGGTCATGCCGCCGACGATCAGCATGGCGAGCATGGTGAAGCCGAGGTCGAAATAGAAATCGCGCGGCGAAAACGCGCCAAGGAATTGCGCCATCATGGCGCCGGCGGCCATGGCGGCGACGACGCCCGCCACCCAGGCGGCCAGACGCGCCGTGCGCTGGTCGACGCCGACGGCGGCCGCACCACGCTCGTCATTGGCGGCGGCGCGGGTGGCAAGGCCGAAGGAGGTTTCGCGAAACAACCTCGCCGCCACCAGCGCCACCGAAGCGACAGCGGCAGCCGTCCACAGCCCGACCTCGCGCGGCACGCCGTAAAATGGCTGGCTGCCGCGGGTGATTTCGCGTCCGGCGACCAGCAGCGTGTAGACGATGATCAGCATGGCAAGCGTTGCGATCGAAGCGCTCGATCCGGAAAGCCTGAGCAGCGGCGTGCCGGTCAACAGGCCGACGATGACCGCGAGAGCAAGGACGACGGCCAGCGCCGCGACAAAGGAGAGTTGATGGCCTGCGAGGAATTGCGGCAGGTCGCGCAGCGCCGTTCGCTGCAATGCGGTCGGCATGGTGAGGATGCCCGTAGCGTAGGCGCCGAGGCCGACAAAGGCGGCCTGGCCGAACGAGACGATGCCGCTGTTGCCGGAGAATATCTGCAGGCCAAGCACCGCCGTCAGCATGATCGCTGCATAGGTGACCACACGTTGCATGGCGGCGCTGCCGAAGACAAAGGCGGCAAGCGCCACCAGCAGCAGCACCGCGACCATGCACAGGGCATCGGCGGTGGCGTTGCGAAACGCGGCCGGCATGAGGCCGCGTGAGTTGCTCTCGCTCATCGTCGGCGACGCCATCACGCGGCCCTGAAGCGATCGGGCGAAAACGGCGCCAGGATCGGCTGTGCTCCCTCGGTGACCAGCCTGGCCACGGCCTCGCCGACGGCTGGACCGGTCTTAAAGCCGTGGCCGGAGGATCCGGCAGAAACGACCAGCCCTTCGACCCCAGGCATGGCGCCGATGACAGGCAGATCGTCGGGGCTCATGTCGTAGAGCCCGGCATAGCCGGGGCGGATGCCAAGTTCGGCCATGGCCGGCAAGCGGGTGGCGAAGGTCTCCAGGATCTCGACCGATTCAGCTTCCTCGACACCTTCCATGTAGTTGTCGGGATTTTCGACAAGGCGCGGACGGCCTGCATGCTCATGGCGCAGGCCGGTGCCGCCGCCGGCCCAGGTGCCGGCCAGGATGACGCCGTCATTGTCGGGCCGTGCATAGTTGCAGGAAATGTCGTCGCACCAGGCGAACGGCATGACCTGCCTTGCCTTGCCGGCAGCGTCCAGCACGGCCATCGGATGGCGCTCGACATGCAGCGGCAGATCGAGGCCCACTGTCGCCAGCAGCCGGCGCGTCCATGGCCCGGCGGCCAGGACGACGGTACCGGCTTCCAGCACCGTTCCATCGGTCAAGGTGACGCCGGTGATGCGGTCGCCCTGCCGCTGGAGGCTCTCGACCAACGTGTTCTGCATGATCCCAGCACCGTTGGCGCGGGCGGCACGGGCGATGGCGTTGGTGGCGCCGAAGGCATCGGCGTAGCCATATTCCGGCTCCCACAGCGCCATTGCGACATTGTCCAGGACAAAGCCGGGTGCCGCGTCGGCAAAGGCCTGCGGCGACAATGTCTCGATGCGCGCGCCCTCGCCGCGGATGCGTTCGGCTGCCGCCGTCCAACTCACCTTGTTGTCGTTGCCGCAGACCCACATCATGCCGATTTCGGTGACAAAGGATCCTTCGCCCGCGATTTCCGGCAGCGACACCAGGATCTCTCGGCCACGGATGGACAGCTGCGACAGTTCCGGCATCAGGTAGAAGGCGTGCAGCAGCGCCGACGATTTGCCCGACGGGCCGCCGGCGGGGTGGGTCTGCTCGACCAACGTGACCTTCACACCGGCCTTGGCCAGATGATAGGCGGCGCTCGATCCGACAATACCGGCACCGACGACGATGACGTCGCTTCCGTTTCGCATGGCTGTTCCCCACAGTCTCTTGGCTGCTTTCCGACAAGGTAGGGCCAGCGATCACACAATGTCAACATCTCTTCATTGTTGACCAAGATTTAAATCTCTGTAATAAACTCGACAAAACAAGAGAACATGGATTTCGGGGAGGCCCATGGCGATACGCGATGTTCTGATGCGCGGGGATCTTGCGCTGACGCCGTCGGAAGAGAAGATCGTCCGGCTGCTGTTGACGGACTATCCGACCTCCGGCCTCGGCACCGCTTCGTCGCTTGCGCGGCGCGCTGGCGTCAGCGATCCGACCGTGGTGAGGCTGGTCGTAAAACTCGGCTATGAAGGGTTTCCGGATTTCCAGGCGAAGCTTCTGGCCGAAGTCGAGGCAAGACTGCACTCGCCGCTGCTGATGATGGAGGCCAAGCGGCAGAGCGGTTCCAACGACAGCGCCGTGCTGGCCTATCTCGATAGCGTCACCACGGCCTTGCAGAAAGCCACCGCCGCGACACCCATCCAGACATACGAACGGGCGGCCCGCCTGCTGATGGAGGTCAAGGGCGAGGTCGTGCTGGTTGGCGGCCGGTTCAGCCGCCACATCGCCGGCATGCTGGCCGGCTATCTCGTGCAGTTTCGCTCCGGGGTTCGCGATCTTGGTGTGCTCTCCCCGCAGACCTTCGACACGCTCGCCGACCTCGACCGCCGCGACGTGCTCGTCGTGTTCGACTATCGCCGCTATCAGCTTGATGTGATGGCCTATGCGAGCCAAGCGGCGGCGCTCAATGTGCGCATCGTCCTGTTCACCGACCAATGGCTGTCGCCGATATCAGATCTCGCCGAAGTCACCATCGTCAGCCCGCTCGAAGTCGCCTCGCCCTACGACACGCTGGCGCCGGCGATCGCCCAGATGGAGGCGCTGGTCGCCCATATCGTTTCGACGCTGGGCGACGAGGCCCGCGCCCGCATCGAGCGGCTCGAAAGGGTGCGACATGCCAATGCCGTGACGCTCGACAGCGACCCGCAAGAGAACGGCGCGCGCAAGATACCCGGACCCCGCAAGACGCCGGGACCCAAATCAGCAAAGCAGGACGACAAAGCATGACCCAGGCCCTACCCAAACGAGACGAAGCCTTCCGTGCCGGCGAAACGGCACTGCTGCTCGTCGACATGCAGCGCATCTGGCTGGAGCCGGGCGCCGATCCGTCGCATCCGGAGCGTGGCCCCGATCACTATTTCTACCGGCAGACATCCTCGCGGACGATCCCCAACCAGGAGCGCCTGCTGGCCGCGGCGCGGGCCAATGGCGTCGAGGTGCTGCACACCATCATCCAGAGCCTGACCGAAGACGGCCGCGACCGCTCGCTCGACCACAAGCTGACGCCGATCCATATTGCACCCAGCCTCCCCGAGGGACTGCCGGTGGCATCGCTGGCGCCGGTTGGCGACGAGATCATGCTGCCGAAAACGTCGTCGGGCATCTTCAATTCGACCAATGTCGACTATCTCCTCAAGAACCTCGGCATCCGCTATCTCGTCGTGGTCGGCGTGCTGACCGATCAATGCGTCGACATGGCGGTGCGCGACGGCGCCGACCGCGGCTATCTCGTCACCTGCGTATCGGATGCTTGCGCCACCATCACCCAGGAACGCCACGACATCGCGCTCAAGGCCTTCGGCGGCTACTGCTGGGTGGCCGACACCGACACGGTCGTCGACCGCTTCAACGCTTTAGGAAAACCGGCATGACATCGACCGTCGAGCCTCTGGTTGCCGTCGTCACCACGGATCTCTCCGCCGTCACGCGGGGCCGTTTCGTTGCCGAAAGCAAGTTGCAGAAGACCGCCACGACCGGGGTCGGCTGGCTGCAGGCCAATCTGTCGCTGACGCCGTTCAACTCGATCGTCGATCCCAACCCCTGGGGCTCGTCGGGCGACCTGCGGCTGATCCCCGATCTCAAGGCGCGCTTTCGCACGACACGCACCGGATCGGCGACGCCGTTCGACATGGTCGCCGGCGACATCGTCGAGCTCGACGGCAGCCCATGGCTCGGCTGCACCCGCACGATGCTCAAAGAGGCGTCGGCCGATTTGAAAGCCGCGACCGGCCTGTCGGTCATCGCCGCCTTCGAGCATGAATTCAACGTCGCCGACGGCGGCTTCGCGCCGGCGCATTCGATGTCTTTCGCCGCGCTCAGGCGAACCGACCCCTTCGCGCCCAACCTGATGGCGGCGCTGGAGGAGGCCGGCGTCGCACCCGAAGTGGTCATCGCCGAATTCGGCGACGAGCAGTTCGAGGTGACGCACGAGCCGGCGGACGCGCTGACGGCAGCCGACCGCGCCGTCGCCATCCGCGAAATCACGCGCGAACTGGCGCGCAATGCCGGCTGGCGTGCGAGCTTCGCGCCCAAAACCGCGCCAACTGCCGTCGGCAACGGCGTCCACATCCATTTCAGCTTCGTCGACGAGGCCGGCAAGCCGGTGACATACGATCCGGCACTGGCGGGCGGCCTTTCCGCCAAAGCCGGCGCCTTCTGTGCCGGCGTGCTGCGCCATCTGCCTGGAATGACCGCGATGACGGCGTCGAGCGTGTCGTCCTTCTACCGGCTGAAGCCGCACAGCTGGAGTTCGTCCTATACCTGGCTCGCCGACCGCGACCGCGAGGCGTCGCTGCGCATCTGCCCGACAGTGACGATGGGGGGGCGCGATCCGGCGCGGCAGTACAATATCGAGTACCGGGCGGCGGACGCCACCGGCAATCCCTATCTGTCGCTGGCGGCGATTATCCGCGCCGGGCTGGAAGGGCTGAAGGCGGGCCTGCCGTCGCCACCTTTGGTCACCGGCGACCCGACGCTGATGAGCGAGGCGGAGCGCGCAAGTCTCGGTCTAGTGCGCCTGCCCGAAACCCTGCCCGCGGCACTGGACGCGTTGCTGGCCGACGGCACCGTGACGGGATGGTTCGCGCCTGTCTTCATCGACACTTTCGTCGGCCTCAAACGACATGAAGCCGAGCGTCTTGCCGGTCTCGATCCGGCCTCCATCTGCGATCTCTACCGGACGCTCTATTGATGACCGCACGGACCGAAAAAGATTGGCCGGAGGCCGTCGAGGTCCTCAACGAGCACGGCCGTTCCGATATCGTGCTGTTGTGCGAGCATGCCTCCAACCACATGCCGGCCGAGTATCGACAGCTCGGCCTCGATGCCAATCATCTGCAGCGCCACATCGCCTGGGATATCGGCGCCGCCGAGGTGACCCGCCTGCTGTCCGCGAAGCTCGATTCACCAGCTTTCCTCAGCGGCTACTCCCGGCTGCTGATCGACCTCAACCGGCCGCTCAATACCCAGGGCAGCATTCCGGTGCTGTCGGAAGATACCGGCATTCCCGGCAATGTCGGCATCGACGCGACGGAGCGGACCCGGCGTGCCGAGATCATCTTTTCGCCGTTTCATGACCGGGTGACCGCGCATCTCGACTGCCGGGCACAGGCAGGCCGGCGGACGCGGATCGTGACGATCCATTCCTTCACGCCGGTCTTCCTCGGTGTCAGCAGACCCTGGCATGCCGGCGTGCTGCACGACCAAGCAAGAGATCTCGCCGAAGCGATCCTTTCGGGCCTGCGCACCGACGCCGGGCTCAATGTCGCGGCCAACGTGCCCTATGTGATCAGCCGTGACGCCGACTACGCCGTGCCCATCCATGGCGATGATCGCGGCATCGCCGCCGTCCTCATCGAGATCCGGCAGGACCTTTTGTCGACACGGCGCGGCATCGAGGAATGGGCGGACCGGCTGGCGGCGGCACTGCCGGCACAGAAGGCGGAGAAAGTGTCGTGAGCAATCTCAGCTTGCGCGAACGTGACGCCGCGACCATCGCCCAGATCGGCAAGCTGCGTTTCTCGCCGCTCAGCGTCATCGGCGGCCGGGGCAACCGGCTGATCGAGGAAGACGGCCGCTCCTTGCTCGACCTTTCGGGATCGGCCGGTCCGGCGGTGCTCGGCTACGGCCATCCGGCCATCGTCGAAGCGGTCGAGACGTCGATCCGCGACATGGCCGGCGCCAGCCTGCTGCTCTACCCGAACGAGCCCGCCGTATCGCTGGCGGAGCGGCTGCTGGCGATTACGCCCGGAGAAGGCGAACGGCGCGTCTGGTTCGGCCATTCCGGGTCGGATGCCAACGACTGCGCGGTGCGCGTGCTGCAGGCGGCCACCGGCCGTTCGCGCTTCATCTCGTTCATCGGCTCCTATCACGGAAATCTCTCCGGCTCGATGGGCATCAGCGGCCATACCGCCATGACCCACACGCTACCCCGGCCGGGCGTGCTTCTGCTGCCTTATCCCGATCCGTTCCGACCGAATTTCAGCAGCGACGACGTGCTTGCGCTGCTCGACTACCAGTTCGAGACCACCTGCCCGCCGCATCAGGTCGCGGCGGTGTTCATCGAGCCGTTGATGTCGGATGGCGGGCTGATCGTGCCGCCGCCTGGCTTTCTCAAGGCATTGCAGGAGCGTTGCCGCAGGCACGGCATCAAGATTGTCGTCGACGAGGTCAAGGTCGGGCTCGCTCGCAGCGGCATGATGCACTGCTTCCAGCATGAAGGACTGACGCCGGACCTCGTCGTCTTCGGCAAAGGCATCGGCGGTGGCTTGCCGTTGTCGGCCGTGATCGGCCCTAAGGAGATCATGGACCATGCGCCGGCCTTCGCGCTGCAGACAACCGCCGGCAATCCGGTGGCGACATCGGCCGGCAACGCGGTGCTGAAGACGATCGAGACGGACGGCCTGGTCGAGCGCTCGGCGCGGATCGGCATGCTGTTTTCCGACGCGCTGCGAGCCCTTGCCGCCAGGCATGAGATCATCGGTGATGTGCGCGGGCGCGGCCTTGCCATCGGCGTCGAACTGGTCAAGGGCCGCACGACACGTGAGCCGGTTGCGGCGGCGACCACGGCCAAGATCATCTATCGCGGCTATGAGCTGGGTGCAGCCTTCACCTATGTCGGGTTGAAGGCCAATGTGCTGGAGTTCATGCCACCGCTGACGCTGACGGAAGACGAAGTGGCGGAGGGCGTGGCGATCGTCGACCAGGCGATCGCCGACGTCAACGCCGGCGAGGTCTCGGACGCGGACGTCGCCTCCTTCATGATGTGGTGAACAGAAAGGCGCGGCCACGGCTGCGGCAGAAATTGCCTAGAGCAGTTCACCGTTTCACGGAAACGGCGACCCGCTCTAACTCCTTGTTTTTACGCAATCCGGACGGAAAAGCGTTTCACACTTTTCCTGAAATTGCTCGAGGCAGCCCCGACTGATTGTTGCGCAGCAACTATTCCGCGATACGCACGATCAGCTTGCCGAAATTCCTGCCTTCGAGAAGGCCAAGAAAGGCCTGTGGCGCATTTTCGATGCCATCCACGATATCTTCCCTGTATCGAACCCGGCCGGATGCTATCCAGTCGGCCATCTCGCGGTAGAAGGCCGGGCGCTGGTCGACAAATTCGCGCTGGATGAAACCCCTGATCGTCAGGCTGCGGTGCAGCACTTGCTGCATCAATGTCGGCAACCGGTCGGTGCCGGCATCCGCGATGACGTTGTACTGCGCGATCAGCCCGCAGACCGGCACACGCGCAAACTCGTTCAACAGCGGAAACACCGCGTCCCAGACAGGACCGCCGACATTCTCGAAATAGATGTCGATGCCGCCGGGGCAAGCTGCCTTCAACTGCTCTGCAAAATCGTCGGCCCGGTGATCGACGACCGCGTCAAAGCCCAGCTCGTCTCGCACGAAGGCGCACTTTTCGGCACCGCCGGCAATGCCGACGGCACGCGCTCCCTTGATGCGCGCGATCTGGCCGACGGCCGACCCGACCGCACCGCTGGCGGCCGCCACGACGACCGTTTCGCCAAGCTTCGGCTGTCCGATGGTGAGCAGACCGGCATAGGCGGTGAAGCCCGGCATTCCGAGCACACCCAGTGCGGTCGTGATGGGCGCCGCCGCGGGATCGAGCTTGCGCAGCCCAACACCGTCGGACAATGCAAAACTCTGCCATCCGGAGTGGGACAGGACGATGTCGCCTTCAGCAAATTCCGGATGGCGAGAGATCATCACACGCGCGACGGTGCCGCCCTCCATCACACCGTCGACATCGACCGGCCTGGCATAGGATTTGGTGGCGTTCATACGACCGCGCATATAGGGATCGAGCGACAGATAAAGGATCTGCAACAGCAGTTCGCCCTCTCCCGGCTGGTCAAGGTCAACCGTCTCGATGCGGAAATGATCCGGCTTCGGCCGGCCTTGCGGTCGCGCCGCGAGCACGATGCGGGTGTTGGACTGGATTGACATGGAGACCTCTCCGCGAAGGATGTTCTACTCGAAAAACCGGTTGGGCGGCCGCTTCAGGCCGAGATTCTCGCGCAGTGTCGACCCCTCATATTGCCGCCTGAAGATGCCTCGCCGTTGCAATTCCGGCACCACTTTCTCGGCAAAATCATCGAGCCCTGCCGGCAGGTAGGGAAACATGATGTTGAACCCGTCGGAGCCCTCGGCAACCAGCCATTCCTCCATCTCGTCGGCGATTGTTTCAGGCGTGCCGACAAAAGCAAGCCCGGAATAGCCGCCCAGCCTTTGCGCAAGCTGCCTAACGGTCAGGTTCTCCTCGCGCGCCAGTTCGATGACGCGCTCGCGGCCACTCTTCGAGGCATTGGTCTCGGGGATTTCGGGCAAGGGCGCGTCGGGATCAAAACCGGACGCATCATGTCCGATCGCGATCGACAGCGAGGCGATGCCGCTCTCGTAATAGACGAGGCTGTCGAGCTTAGCCCGTTTGGCCTGCGCGTCCTCGACGCTGTCGCCGACCACGACAAAGGCACCGGGCAGGATTTTGATGTCGTCGCGCGAGCGGCCAAGTTTCTCCGCACGGCCTTTGACGTTGGCGAAGAAACGCTGCCCCGAGGCGAGATCGGCATGGGCGGCGAAAATGACTTCCGCCGTTTCGGCAGCCAGCTGTCGCCCCGCCTCCGAGGCGCCGGCCTGGACGATGACCGGCCAGCCTTGGATAGGCCGCGAGATGTTGAGCGGACCGCGCACCGAAAGATGCTCGCCTTATGGTCAAGCACATGCAGCTTTGCGGGGTCGAAATAGAGCCCGCTTTCGGCGTCGCGGATGAATGCATCGTCGGCGAAGCTGTCCCACAGGCCGGTGACGACATCGTAGAATTCCCGTGCCCGCCGATAACGCTCATCATGCTCGACATGCTCGTCGAGGCCGAAGTTCAGCGCCGCGTCAGGGTTGGACGTGGTGACGATGTTCCAGCCGGCGCGTCCGCCGCTGATATGGTCCAGCGAGGCGAAGCGGCGGGCAACATGATAGGGCGCGTCGAACGTCGTCGATGCGGTAGCGACCAGCCCGATATGGTCGGTGACGGCGGCGAGCGCCGACAGCAGCGTGAATGGCTCGAACGACGTGACAGTGTGGCTGCGCCGCAGCGCCTCGATCGGCATGTTGAGAACGGCCAGATGGTCGGCCAGGAAGAACGCGTCGAATTTCGCCGCCTCCAGCGTCTGGGCGAAGCGTTTCAGATGCGCGAAATTGAAATTGGCATCGGGATAGGCGCCCGGGTAACGCCAGGCGCCGGTGTGCAGACTGACGGGGCGCATGAAGGCGCCGAGGCGCAATTGTTTTCGTGTCATGTGGCGGATATCTCGGACGTTGGAGATTGAACAAATCTCGACGAGGATCGACCTCCATCAAGGCACGGGGAAGGTATTGCGTTCCCCCGCCACGCGCTTCCGCAGCATTCGCTTCCCCGCCGCCAGCGCAAAATGGCACAGCGCTCCGCCGGCGAGCTTTATGGGCTCAGTGTCGCTGCGACCGGCGCAGATATGTCTCCAGCCAGAGGCTGTAGCGTGAGCCGCCGAAGCACAGCACGAAATAGATCAGCGCAGCGAACAGATAAGCCTCGTCGTAGTAGCCGAGCCACTGCGGATCGGCCGCCGAGGATCGGGCCGCATTGAGCAGGTCGAAAATGCCGATGACGGCAAGCAGCGATGTCGCCAGCAGGAAGCCGATCGCCAGATTGACCATGCCGGGAATGACCAGACGCAGCGCCTGCGGCAGGACAACGAGCTGCATCGTGCGCCAATAGCCGAGGCCAAGCGCGGTCGCGGCCTCGTGCTGGCCCGCCGGTATTGCCTGGAGGCCGGCACGAACGACCTCGGCGACATAGGCCGACCAGAACAGCGTGATCATGATCATCGCCCGGACATTCTTGTCGATCAGCTGGCCATTCGGAATGGCCATTGGCAGGATGAGCATCGCCACATAGAGGATGGCCACCATCGGCGTGCCACGCATCAGTTCGATAAAGGCGATCGCAAGCGTGCGCAGGCCGCCCATGCCGGAACGCCGCGCCAGGGCGAGCAGGATCGCCAGCGGCGTCGCCAGTCCGAAGCAGACCGACCATACGAACAGCGTCACGGCCAGCCCGCCCCACTGGTTCGATGGGACGGCGGGAGGCACCAGCGTGCCGGACATCAAGATCCAGCTGGCGACGACGACGACAGGCCAGGCGACGAGCAATCCCTTGCGCCAAAATCGCGGCTGAGCGGTGATGACGAGGAGCCCCAGCAGCAGCACCATGACGACGAGCGGGCGCCATTGCAGCGCCGGCGGATAGAAGGCGAACAGGATGAAGCGGAATTTCGCCCCCACGAACGCCCAGCATGCGCCGTTGGCGAGTGCACAGTCGGCTGAGGTTCCGGTCCATGTCGCGTCGAATACGCCCCAGCGCAGCAGTGGCGGTACGATCCAGCCCAGCAACGCCACCGTAACCAGGGTGATGACTGAATTGAGCGGGGTGCCGAAAAGCCCGATCTTCAACGTCCGCAGCGTTGCCGACGATCGCCACGGTCGTAGGTAAACAGCGTCGGAGATGCTCATGTCCTCGCAATTCCTCTGAGAGCGACACGCCGGTTGTAGTGGTTCATGGCGGCCGATACGGACAGGTTGATCGCCAGATAGATGCCTATCAGCAGTGTCAGCGCTTCCAGCGACTGCCCGGTCGTGTTGGCGGTGGTGTTGATGATGCTGACGAGATCAGGGTAGCCGATGGCAACCGCAAGGCTGGAATCCTTGGTCAGGTCCAGGTAGCTGGAAGTTGTCAGCGGCGTGATGACGCGCAAGGCCTGCGGCAGCACGACGAGCCGCATGATCTGGCCGCTGTGCAGGCCAAGCGCCCGGGACGCTTCCCATTGGCCACGGTCGACCGACTGGATGCCGGCTCGCACGATCTCGGCGATTGCCGCCGAAAACTTGACCACCAGGCCCGTCAACAGTGCCGTGAATTCCGGCGTCAGATTGTAGCCGCTGCGAATGTTGAAGCCAGCCAGCGCCGGTATCTCCCAACTCGCACCGGCTCCGGTTAGAGGAAAGGTCAGCACAACGCCAGCCAGCAGCCCCGCGGTTGCGATGCCCAGCCGCCTGGCAGGCAAGCTGCCCTCGCGCCGCGCCCTCCAAAGGAAAGCCATATAGGCCAAGGCGAGGCCGACAAGCAGCCAGAGCGTCGGCGCCGACACACCATGAAAGGCGAGCCCGGGAACGAACACGCCCCGGTTGGTGAGGAAGAAACTGCCGAAGACCGAGAGCGCCTGGCGTGGCGAGGGAAACGATTTTGCCAGCGAAATCCAGAAGAACAGCTGAAGCAGAAGCGGCGTGTTGCGGACGATCTCGACATACCAGCGCACGAGCGCGGCCAGCAACAGATTGCCTGAGAGGCCGGCAACACCGAGAGCAACGCCGAGGATCGTGGCGAGCAGACATCCAAGCGCTGCCACCGTCAGCGTGTTCAGAAGACCGGCCAGGATCGCGCGCGCATAGGGGTCGCCCGCCCTGAAGGCGATCGGCGCCTCGCCGATCTCGAAATTCGCCGGCCTGCCGAGGAAGTCGAACCCCGGCGTGATGCCGATGCGCGCCATGGTCGCGGCGGTGTTGTGGCCGAGCAGCCAGAACAGGGCGATGACAGCCGCGATCACCGCGATCTGGGTCAGCGGCCAGTCGCCCCACCACCTGGACAACTTGCGTAACATGCCGGGTCCGTCTGGACCCGGCACGGTTTCGTCCGTCAATGACATTGGCTGAAGGGTCTCAGCGGAACGGCGGTGAGTACAGCAGACCACCGTTGGTCCACAGGCTGTTGTAGCCGCGCTCCCAACCGAGCGGTTTCAGGTTCCGGTCATAGATTTCGCCGTAATTGCCGACGGTCTTGACGATATTATAGGCCCATTTCGGATCGAGGCCGATCGCCTGGGCGAGCGACGGGTCTACGCCGAGAAAGCGCTGGATGGCCGGATCCGGCGATTTCAGGAACTCGTCGACATTCTTGCTGGTGATGCCCCATTCCTCGGCCTGGATGGTTGCGTTGACCGTCCAGTTGACGATTTCGAGCCAGCGGTCGTCGCCACCGGCGATTGCCGGTGCGAGCGGCTCCTTCGACAGCCGCTCGGGCAGGATAATGTAGTCATCGGGCTTCTTCAGCTGGGTGCGCTTGCCAACGAGATCGGACGAGTCCTGCGTGATGGCGTCGACGCGCCCTGTCTCCAGTGCGTTGATGAATTCGCCGGTATCCTCGATCGTCACCGGTGTGAACTTCTTGCCGGTCTTGCGGAAGAAATCGGCGATGTTCAACTCGCCGGTCGTACCGCTCTGAACGCCGATCGTGGCACCGTCCAGGTCGGCAGCCTTGGTGACGCCGAGGTCCTTGCGCACAAGGATGCCCTGGCCGTCGTAGAAAACCGTCGGACCGAAATGGAAGCCGAGCTGGAAGGCACGCGTGATCGTTACCGTCACGCCCGACAGCAGAATGTCGAACTCACCGGCCTGGAGCGCCGGCAGGCGCTGCTGCGGCGAAGAGTTGGTGAACTCCACCTTGTCCGGGTCGCCAAAGACAGTGATCGCCAGGGCGCGTCCATAGTCGGCGAAGAAGCCTTGCCAGCGACCGTTGCTGTCCGGCGAGAAGAAACCGGGTGTCGTGCCGACACCGACCTTGATGGAGCCACGCTCCTTGATCTTGTCGAGCGTCGGGCCCGCATAGGTCGCGGTCGAAAACAATCCCGCCGCCACCACCAGCGTCGTCGCCAGTGCCGTCCTCCAACCGGCGCCAAGCCGCATTGCAATCGTCATGTCAGTCAACTCCTGAGGTTCATTGTTGTCAGCCGATCGCGGAACGTCCCCCGCTCTGTTCGACTGCCCCGAAGTTAACTCTATAATTTTTGTAGACTAAGGAACGGCAATCCAATTTTCTGCCTGTCCGGAAAGCAGATTGCTTCGAAAATGCCCATTGGCGGCGAATGCGAACCTGCACCGTTCCCGAATGTGTTCCCTCGCGAAAGACACGTTCCAGCGCGGCTGAAGAAGAATATCCCGGGACAAAAAAATGGCCGGGCTCGAATACGGCCCGGCCAAAAGAAGGTTAAACCTTCAGAGGGGAACACCGTTCAGCGGAATGGGAGGAAACCGCCGAACGATTTTACCTGTTTGAGCCTATTTTGGTTACTTGGCGACGAATGGAATTCCAAAAATATACAAATGAGCAAAAATTCGTGCTCAGCAGCCGTTACGAGCCCGCGGTTCCGGTCTGGAGGAGATCAGCGTAGTGGCGGCGTGCCACGTCGGGATGTGAACGCAGCCGGCTTTTGAGCACGTTGGTTCCGACATCGCGGAACAACGGGTTGTCGGGATCGCTTGCCGGTCCGCGCGCCTGCGCCGCCAGTTCCTCGGAAAGGCCGAGAAGCGGGATGGTCGCATCGAGCCGCGCGCTGAAGAAGAAGGGGACAGAAATCCGCTCGACGCCGGCAGGCGGCGTCACGACGCGGTGCACGGTGGCCCGCAGATATCCATTCGATGCCAGTTCGAGCAGTTCGCCGATGTTGACGACCAGCGTTCCCGCCAGCGGATCCACATTCACCCAGCTTCCGTCATATTCGACCTGCAGCCCCTTGTTGTCGTCCTGCAGCAGCAGTGTCAGGAAACCGCCATCCTTGTGCGCGCCGACGCCCTGGTCGCCTTCGGTCGCGTCACGGCCGGGATAACGCACGATCTTCATGCGATGATTGGGCGAGTCCCGGTAGATCGCGTCGAAGGCGTCCTCGGGCTGATCGAGCGATAGTGCGAAAGCTTTCAACAGCCGAATCGCCACCGCGGTCGCCTTGGCCTGCCATGCAAGCAGTGCCGGCTTGAGTTCCGGCAGTGCAGACGGCCACTGGTTCGGTCCCTGCAACCTTGTCCATGGTGCAATTCCAGGTCCCTGCGCTATGGGCTGGCGCTCGACGCCTAAATCGAGTTGCTCACGCCAATCGGCCGCGCCCCTGGTCAGTTCGCCGCCGGCGCGGGTGTAGCCGCGGAACTGCTGGGATTTGACCATTTCGATCGCCAGCTTGTCGGCCTCCGGCAGCGCGAAGAACCGGCGCGAGGCATCCAGCACGTCGTCGATCTCCGAGGCGGAAATTCCGTGGCCGCTGAGATAGAAGAAGCCAACGTCTCGCGCCGCCGTGCGCAGGTCCAGGAGAAAGGTACGATATTCGGAGGCACCTTGTTCGAGACGGCTCAGATCGAGCACCGGCACAATTCTGGGCATGGTCAGGTTCCTTCTTTTTTCTGCTTTGGATTTTGCATGAAGCTCCCCCACAGAAGCGCGAAGCTGGAAATGATCGCTCCGGCCCACAACAGTTCGGGCGAATAGCGCCGGATGCCGAGGAAATGCCAAGTCTTGCACAACGACATGGCAAGCGAGCAGCGGTCAGACGTCTGCAGCAGACATGGCAGGGTGCGCTCGATTGGAAATCCGGTGTTCGACATGACCTGTGCGTAGACGATCGCCCACCAGACGAGAGCAATGAGCGTCAGGACAATTCCCGCCGCTTCCAGCCAGCGCGGCGAAAACAGTTTTCTGACCGATGCCGACGTATTTTCGGTCATGCCGAGAACCCGAGAATCTCGAGGATGTGCTGGCGTTGGGCTACGATGCGCGGATCGTCACGCCGACGGGGGTAGGGCAGATCGACCGCGACCTCGGCCTTGATGCGTGCCGGGCGCTCGGTCAGCACGATGACGCGCCCGGACAACAGCAGCGCCTCTTCGACATCGTGGGTGACCAGAATGACCGTGTATTCGGCCTGCCGCCAGAGCGCCAAAAGCTCCTCCTGCATGGTCAGCCGGGTGAGTGAGTCCAGCCGGCCCAGCGGCTCATCGAGCAACAGCAGGCGCGGGTCGTTGATCAGGGCACGCGCCAGCGCGGCGCGTTGCGCCATGCCGCCGGACAGCTGGTGCGGAAAGGCGGAGGCGAAAGCCTCGAGCTTGACCAGGCGAAGCGCACCATCGATCCGCTTCTGACTGCCAGGCAGGACGCCGCGCGCTTCCGGCCCGATGGCGACATTGTCGCGAACGGTCCGCCACGGAAACAGCGTCGGGTCCTGAAACACCAGGACGCGCGACGGATCCGGTCTGGCGACGATTGTCCCGTTTGCCAGCACCTCACCGCTGCTTGGCCGTTCCAGCCCTGCCGCCAGCCGCAGCAGGGTCGACTTGCCGCAGCCGGATGGACCGAGCAGCGCCACGAACTCGCCTGGCGCCACGGCCAGGTCGATCTGGCGCAGCACCGGCAAGGGTTGCCCATCCAGATCGTACTGATGCGAGACGCCGTGAAAGTCGACGGAAAGACCGGCAGAGTTATCGACCGCGACGCGAGTGGTGCCGAAGGCTACCATTGTACGACACCCTTCTGCCAACCGAGCAGCCGGTCGCGCGCGACGAACAGCAGCTTGACCAGACCCGAGCAGAGCAATGCCATGACGATCAGCATCGCGTAGACGTTGGCGTAGGCCGAATAGGCCGTCTGGAACTGCAGATACCAGCCCAGACCGTATTTCGCGCCGAGCATTTCGGCGACCACCAGCACGGCAAAGGAATAATACAGCCCCATGAACAGGCCGACGAAGACATGCGGCAGAGCGGCCGGTATCGCCACGCGAAGAACCAGATAGCGGCTGCTGGCGCCAAGCGTACGCGCCACGTCGTAGAAGGAGCGGTTGACCGAGTTGACGCCCGACGCGGTCAGGATCGCGACCGGTATGCCGGATGCAAGCGCGACCAGGAACAGGCTCGCCTGGAACGTCGTCGGGAACAGGAAGAAGGTTGCCGGGATCCAGGCGCTCGCCGGCACGGGGCCGATCAGCTTCAGCACCGGCATGCCCCAATAGGCGAAGTTTTTGGACCAGCCTAGCGCCACGCCGCCGATGAAGCCGACAATGATGCCGCTGAAGAAGCCGATGGTCCACAGCCGCGCGGTGTAAGCGATGCAGATGAGGATGCGTTGCCAGTCGACGATATAGACATGCAGGAGGCCGTGCGGCGGCGTGAAGAATGGTTTCGGCATCCAGCCGAGCTTGGCGGTGATCAACTCCCAGACCGCGAACCAAAGGCCCAGCACAATCAGCCATGGACCGTAGTGCATCAGCCCGCGGCCAAATCCGCCAAGCTTTTCGACGCTGAATGCAAGACCGGCCAGGATCATCGCTCCGGCGACCAGCAGGGCGACGAAGACATCGCGGCTACCCCACGGAACGACATCGGGGAAGGCAATCGTGACAATGGCAGCGAGCAGCCAAGCCGAGGCGGCATAGAGCCCGTGCTTCCACACCGGCCCGGCAGAAGCGGAAGAAACACTCTTTTCGCCTGCGTCCTCGTCGATCGCTGCGCTCATCACCGCAACCGTCAGGCCAGAATGTCGACCGTCACCCGCTGCGCGAGTTCCGCCGGGTCGGTGGTGGGATCGAGCACCTTGATCAGCGACAGATCAGCGGCCGCATGCTTCACCTGATCCTGCAGATCCTTGCCGACCGGATGGTTGTGCAACACCCATGACGCAATCTCGTCGCGGATATCTTCAAAGGGGAAACCCGGGTTGAGATTGTCGACGAACCACTTTGCCACCTCATCTGGATGCGCCGCGGCATATTCGTGGATCTCGATGTCGGCCTCGGCCAACCGCCGGATGGCATCCTTGTTGGCATCCAGGAAAGCCGAATTGACGCCAAGCACACAGCAGACTGCACCTTCGAACGAGCCGGTTTGCGTGTTGGCGACTTCCACAAGGTCGAACTTCTTCTTGTGGGAATAGGCCCACGGATCGAGATGCGCCAGCGCATCGGCCTGACCCTTGCCAACCGTTTCGCCGACCAGATCGAACGGCACGTTGAGCCAGTTCACATCATTTTCGGGATCGAGGCCTGCCTTGGCCAGCGCAACCTGGAAGGAGTGCTTTGGCGGGCTGGCGACGTCATAGGAGACGATGGTCTTGCCCTTCAGACCTTCGAGCGTGGTGACGCCGGAGGCCTCGGACGCCAGCAGCCTTGTACAGCCGCCATGTGAGCCGACGAACAGCTTGACGTCCAGCCCCTGCTCCAGCGGCTTGACCCAGTCATAGAGCAAGCCGGCGCCGGCATCCGTCTTGTTGGTGGCGATCGACTGGATCAGCGTCTGGCCGCTGGCACCTTGATAGTAGAGTTCGATGTCGAGATCATGCCTGGCATAGATGCCCTTCGAAAGGGCGAAGGCGATCGGCGAATGGCAGGCCGCGAACTCGGTCCATGACAACCGCACCTTGGTCGCATTGCCGGCTATGGCGTAGCTGGTCGGCCTGGCGAGCAGGGCCACAGCCGCGGCGCCAACACCGAGTGTGCCGGCGGCGCGCAACACGCCGCGCCGCGAGATTTTCGATGTTGCCCCGATTTTCCTGCTGGAAGTCATTGTACCCTCCTGTGACCGGATCGATGTGGAGCCGACGATTTGTTCGCCAGCAGAAATGCCTCAGGCGGCCTTCAATTCGCGATCGCCGACGGCCTGATCGAGCGCCTGTTCAAGATCGCGAATGATGTCGTCAGGATGCTCGATGCCGACGGAAAGCCTGACATAACCGGGCGTCACGCCGGTCGCGAGCTGCTCTTCCGGCGAAAGCTGCGAGTGGGTCGTGGTCGATGGATGGATAGCCAGCGAGCGCGCATCGCCGATGTTGGCGACGTGATAGAGCAGCTTCAACCCGTTGATGAAGGAACGTCCAGCCTCGCGGCCATCCTTGAGTTCGAACCCGACCAGCGCGCCGTAGCTGCCCTGACGGAAATAGGCGTCGGCCCGGCGCTTGCTCTCGCCGCTTTGGTAGCGTGGGAAGATGACGTTGCTTACCTTTGGATGACCGCGCAGAAACTCCGCCACCTTGATGGCGTTCTCATTGTGTTGACGGAGGCGCAAGGGCAGCGTCTCCAGGCCCTGCAGCAGCTGGAAGGCATTGAACGGGCTGATCGCGGCACCGACGTCGCGCAGAAGCACGGTGCGGATGCGCAGTACATACGCCACCGGTCCAAGCGCTTTGGCCGCCTCGACCCAAACCTTGCCGTGATAGCTTGGATCGGGCTGGTTCAGCGTCGGGAAGCGTTCGGCATGGTCTTCCCATGGGAAGTTGCCGCCATCGATGACGATGCCGCCGATCGAGGTTCCGTGGCCGCCAATGTATTTCGTCGCCGAATAGACCACGACAGCCGCGCCATGGTCGAACGGCCTGATGCTCAGCGGTGCCGCGGTGTTGTCGACGATCAACGGCACGCCGAGCGACCGGCCGATGTCAGCGACTTCCTTGATCGGGAAGACTTGCAGCTTCGGATTGGGCAGCGATTCCGCATAGTAGGCGCGTGTCCGCGCATCGGTGGCACGGCGGAAATTCTCAGGGTCGGACGGATCGACGAACCGTACTTCCACCCCCAGGTGCTTCAGGGTCGCGGCAAAAAGGGCCCAGGTGCCGCCATAGAGATCGGTGGCGGAGACGATGTTGTCGCCGGCGCCGGCAAGATTCAGCACCGAATAGGCTGAAGCCGCCTGGCCGGAGGACACAAGAAGGGCAGCAGCACCCCCTTCCAGCGCCGCGATGCGGGTCTCCAGCGCATCCTGCGTCGGGTTCGAGACGCGCGTGTAGATATGGCCGATCTCATCGAGGGCGAACAGCCGGTCGGCATGGCCGGTGTCCTGGAACTGGTAAGACGTGGTCTGGTAAATAGGTACGGCAACGGCGCCGGTGGCGGGATCGGCGCGCCAGGAGCCGCCGTGAAGGGCAAGGGTCTCGGGAGAAAGATTTTCCAGGGTCATTTATCGTTCCTTCCTGATGGTTGTGGCGGTCAAGCGACCGGGACAGCTTCGGCGCGTGCCTGGACGGCCAGCAGATCGGCGTGATGGCGCCGCGCGACGTCGGGATGCGAACGCAACCGGCTCTTCAGCGCGTTTTGCCCGGAATTGCGGTAGAGCGGATTCTGCGGATCGCGGGTGACCCCGTTCGCCTGCGCCTTCAGGTGCGGCGCCAAATCCAGGAGCGGAATCTCGGCATCGAACGGAGCGCCGAGGAAGAAGGCGACCGACAGCCGGTCGGTGCCGGCTGGCGGCGTTACGACCCGGTGCACGGTGGCCTTCAGGTAGCCATCGGTCGCCATTTCCAGCAGTTCGCCGATGTTGACGACAAAGGTGCCGGCGCGCGGCTCGGCGTCAATCCAATCGCCATCGGCGCTTTCGACCTGCAGCCCCTTCTGCCTTTCCTGCAGCAGGAGCGTCAGGAAGCCGCTGTCCTTGTGCGCACCGACGCCTTGCTCGCTTTCGGTCGCGTCACGGCCGGGATAGCGGATGATCTTGATGAGGTGGTTCGGCGTGCCGGCATAGATGGCTTCGAAAGCACCCTCATCCTGCTCCAGGACAATGGCAAAGGCTTTCAGCAGGCGCGTCGAAAGATCGGTGAGGCGATCCTGCCACTCCAGCAGAAGCGGCTTCAGCTCGGGCAAGGCGGTCGGCCATTGGTTTGGTCCCTGCAGGCGCGTCCAGGCCGGCAACGAGGCATTGCGCGGCAACGCCGGTGCCTCCGAGCCGATGTCGACCTGCTCGCGCCAGTCCCTCTGGCCTTTCGTCAGTTCCTGTCCAATCCGGTTGTAGCCGCGGAAATGCGGCGAGTTGACCATCTCTATCTGGAGCTTGTCCTTGTCCGGCAAGGCAAAGAAACGTCGTGACGTGCCAAGCACATCGTCAATCAGCGATTGTGCGATGCCATGTCCGGTCAGGTAAAAAAAGCCAACATCGCGTGCAGCGCGCCGCAGTCCCTCGATGAATTCTTTGCGAGATGCCGGATCGGCTTCATAGCGGGAAAAATCCAGCACCGGAATCGTTTGTTTACCAGCAGAACTGCTCATTTCGACCTCTTGTTTGGTGATCGAAGCGTCGCACCGCAGGCGATGGAAACAAAGAAAACGCCATCCCTTTCGGTGGCAGGTGGGGAAATTCCAGTATCGCTCGGGCAAGACGGACAGCGCGTTTTTGTTAATTCTACAAGATTGGTAGATTTGCCCTGCGACCGGTATCACGCCTCTATTCCGCGGCGGCCCGGTCGATCTGGCTGCGGCTCCGCTCCCAGGACAGGCCTGGGACCGCCGCCAGCAGCGCACGCGCATAGTCGGATCCGGGACGTGTCAAAACCTGTTCGGCGGGACCGTCCTCGACGATCTTGCCGCTCTGCATGACGACGATGCGGTCGGCGATCGCCGAGGCGACACGAAGATCGTGCGTGATGAACAGCATCGACAGGCCAAGATCGCGTTTGATTTCCGCCAGAAGGTCGAGAATCTGCGCCTGTATCGAGACATCCAGGGCCGAGACCGGTTCGTCGGCGACGAGCAGGTCGGGCTCAAGCATGAGTGCTCGCGCCAAGCCAATACGCTGCCTTTGGCCGCCTGAAAAGGCATGCGGGAAACGATCGGCCGCACCGGGGTCAAGTCCGACGCGGACAAGGAGGCGGGACATGCTCTCCTCCGCCCTCTCGCGTGAAAGGCCGTTGACTATGGCGGCTTCGGTAAGGATGCGGCGGACGCGATGGCGCGGATTGAGGGAGGCGAACGGATCCTGAAACACCATCTGGATACGCGGACGTAAAGTGCGCTCCCGTGTCGTGCCAGCGAGATCGCCACCGTCGAAGCTCAGGCTGCCTTCATCCCAGTCGGCCAGTCCGACGACGCATTGGCCGAGCGTCGTCTTGCCCGAACCGGATTCACCGACGAGGGCGACCGTCTCGCCGCGCCCAATCGTCAAATTGGCACCGTCCAGCGCCCTGGTGGCGGAGGCCTGCCGCCAAGGGGCGCGGCGATCACGATAGGTCTTGCTCAGCCTTTGGACAACGAGAAACGGATCCCCTGCGTCCCGTCTTTGAATTGCACTGGTATGAAGAACCGGAACGGCTTCGATCAGGCGGCGTGTGTAGGGCTGCGATGGCGCTTCGAGGACGTCGTCTGCTCTGCCGCTCTCAATCACCCGGCCCTCCTTCATCACCATGACGCGATCGGCGATATCGGCGACCACGCCGATATCATGGGTGATGAACAGAACGGCGAGGCCGAGCCTTTCGCGGATTTCAAGGATCAGCCGCAGGATTTCCGCTTGCGTCGTGACGTCGAGCGCGGTGGTGGGTTCATCGGCGATCAGCAGGTCCGGATCGTTGGCGATCGCCATGGCGATCATCACCCGTTGCCGCTGTCCGCCCGAGAGCTGGTGCGGGTAGCGGTGAATGATCGTCTCGGGATCCGGAAGCCTGGTTGCCCGCGCCAGTTCCAGCACGCGAGCGGTGCGCGCCTTGCGGTCGCCGCCATCATGCGCGGCGAGCGCTTCCTCGATCTGGCGGCCGATGGTCAGCACCGGATTGAGCGCGCTCATCGGTTCCTGGAAGATGAAGCCAATGCGCTTGCCGCGCAGCAGGCGGAACGAAGCCTCGCTGATCCCGGCAATGTCGCGGCCATCGAAACGGATCGCACCGGCGGCGATCCGGAGCTGCTTGGCAGGCAACAGGCCGGCAATGGCCGCGGCCAATACCGATTTGCCGGACCCGGATTCGCCGACCAGGCAGAGCACTTCGCCACGATCGATACGCAACGACACGTCTTCGACGGCCAATGCTCGATCGGCGTGCTCCGGCAAGGCGATGGAGAGACCCGCGATCTCGACCAGAGCCGTCATGCGCGCCCACCGCGATTGCTGTTGCGAGGGTTGAGCCAATGGTTCAGGCCGTCGCCGACGAGGTTCAGGGAAAGAACGGTGAGGAAGATCGCCAGGCCCGGAATGGTCGACAGCCACCAGTTGACGCGAAAGGCGGTCCTGCCGGTGCCGAGCAGATAGCCCCAGGAGACGAACTCGCGATTGCCCAGACCAAGGAAGCTGATGCCCGATTCGATCAGGATGACGGTCGCCGTCATCAACGAAGCGGCAACGATCACGGGCGACAGCACGTTGGGAAGGATGTGCCCCCAGATGATCCGGGCAGTCGACAGCCCGCCAACCCGTGCCGCCCGCACGAAGTCCTGGTTGACGAGGCTCAGCACCTCGGCCCGGACCAGCCGGGCGATCTGCGGCCAGCTGACGATTGCGATGGCCAGGATGATCGAAGCCAGCGAAGGCGCGACGATCGCAACGATGACGACCGTCAGCAGGAAGCTCGGGATGGTCTGGAAGAACTCGGTGAACCGCATGGCGACGTCGTCGACCCAGCCGCCGAAATAGCCGGCGACAGCACCTATCGCCGTGCCGAAGGCGACGGCGAGCAGCGTCACCGCCAGAGCGATCAGCAGCGTGACCTGCGCCCCGTGGGCGATGCCGGCCGCAAGATCACGGCCGAGCATGTCGGTGCCGAACAGATGACCCGGGCTGAAGGGCGGCAGGTTCGGGCGCGCAACCATGCGCCAGGGATCGCCCGGAAAGAGGATACCGGCGAAGATCGCCATCAGGAGGATCGCGATCAGGATCAGCGCGCCGGCGACGGCGCCCGGATGCCTGAGGAACGGGGTTCGCGGCAAGGCCATCGCCTCAAGCTCCCATTTCGATGCGCGGATCGGCGGCAACGTAGAGAAAATCCGCGGCCAGGTTGATGACGACGACGATTGTCGAGGTGATGAAGAAGATCGCCAGCAAGAGGTTGTAGTCCCGCTGCATGAGGGCATCGAAGGCGAGACGCCCGACGCCCGGCCAGGCGAACACCGTCTCGATCAGGATCGACCCGCCAATCAGTTGTCCGGCCTGCAAGGAGGCGAAGGTGATGATCGGCAGCAGCGCGTTCCTCAGCACATGCTGGCGCCAGATCAATCCCGGTTTCAGGCCCTTGGCCCTGGCGGTACGGACAAAATCGCGATCGAGCACGTCGAGCACCGAGGCGCGCGTCACGCGCATGTAGATGGCCATGTAGAACAGGCCGAGCGTCAGAGCCGGAAGAATGAGATGAACGGCGACATCCCCGACAAGCGAGAGATCCGACCCGCCCTCGCCCACCGTCTGCATGCCGTAGGACGGCAGCCAGTTCAGCCAGACCGAAAACAGCAGGATCGCCATCAGGCCGGTCCAGAACAGCGGCATGGCAAAGAACATCACCGAAATGCCGGTCAGCACGGTGTCGAGCAGACTGCCGGCGTGCCGAGCGGCGATAGACCCGAGCGCAATGCCGGTCCCCAACGCAAAGCAAAAGGCGGTCAATGTCAGAAGCAGTGTGGCCGGCAGCCTTTCCGCGATGATATCGACAACAGGACGCTGGTCGCGGTAGGATTGGCCGAAGTCGAGACGCGCCAGCGACTTGGTGTAGATCCACAATTGCTCGGGCACGGAGCGATCAAGCCCGAGATCGTGGCGCAGTTCCGCGACAAAGGCCGGGTCGGCCGCACCCTGGTCTCCGGCCAGGACGGATGCCGCATCTCCCGGTGCGAGGCGCAGCAGCACGAAGTTGAGCACGATAACCCCAAACAGGATGAGAACCGCGCGGGCGGCCCGTCCTGTCAGGAAGCCAAGACGATCCATCCTACCCAGCCCCGCCAGCTATTTCGCCAGCCAGACATCGGCGAAGTTTTCATCTGTGCCGAGACCGGTCGCGATCAGATTGTGAACCTTGGTTCGGTAGAGCGTCGGAAAGACGATGTCGTGCGTCCAGATGAGCGGCACGTCGGCGGAGATGATCTTCTGGGCTTGCGAATAGAGCGCCTTGCGCTTGTCGAAGTCGTTCTCATGGGCGGCGTCGGCCAGCAGTCTGTCGACCTCGGGGTTGGAATAGCCATGCACATTGCCGCCGGTCGTGCCCGCATTGTCGCCTTCGAGCGTGGTGTAGGCATAGCTGATGCCGATTGCCGGGTCAGGGGTGGTGTAGACAAAGTTTTCGGCAAGATCATAGTCGAAGGTGGTCAGCCGCTTGAACCAGCCCGGCACGTCGGTCGCCACGATGTTGACCTTGATGCCGACAGACGCCAGCGCCTCCCGGACATATTCCGCCTCGCGCTGCCACAGCTCGCCATAGGGCAGCGGAACGAACTGCAGTTCGAAGCGCACGCCGTTGGCGTCGGGCTTCAGGCCGGCCTCGTCGAGGATGGCGTTTGCCTTGGCCAGGTCGAATTCATATTTCGTTTCGACCGATGTGTCCTTGAACCGCGACAGGCGCGACAGCGGGCCGTTGGTCTCGTGGCCGAATCCACCAAAGATCGTGTCGATGATGAACTGGCGGTCGATCGCATGCGCGATCGCCCGGCGCACCCGCGCATCGTCGAGCGGCTTGTGGCGGTTGTTGAGGTGGATGTAGCCGACCGGTTGAAGAAATTCCCAGCCTGCCTCGGTCAGTTGCACGCCATCGAGCCCGGCCAACCGCGTAATGTCGAAGTTCTCGACGTCGCCTGCGCGCAGCACATCCACCTGACCGGTTTCGAAAGCGATGGCGCGGCTGTTGGCGTCAGGGATGACGTGGAAGAAGATGTCGTTCAGATGGGGCTTGCCGGCATCCCAATAGTCAGGGTTGCGGACAAGGTGGATGAAGGACCCCTTCTTCCACTCGGCGAATTTGAACGGCCCGGTGCCGATGAACTTGCTGTTTGCCTCGGCGGTGCGAAAGTCGCTCACCCCTTCATAGAGATGGGCCGGCAGCACGGCGGTGTTGTGGACGTAGATGAAGGCCGGGTACGGTGCCTTGAGCGTGAACACCACAGTGTGGTCGTCCGGCGTGGCGATGTCCTTCACCTCCGCCAGGTTGAGTCGCGACCGGGCCTGAAGTGCCGGCAGAAACTTCTGGAAGCTGAACACCACGTCCTTGGCCGTGAACGGCTGGCCGTCATGCCATTTTACATCGCGGCGCAGGTTGAAGGTGTAGACGAGGCCATCATCCGAAATCGACCAGCTTTGCGCCAGGCGCGGCAGCGGCTTCAGATCGGCCGAATAGGTCAACAGGCTCTCGTAGATCTTGTTGCCGACATAGGTCGTCGGCCCGAGACGGTTGACGCCGATATTGACCGTCGGCGGCTCGGGCTGGACGATCAGGTTGAGCGTCCCGCCCGCCTCCTCTGCCGCAAGTCCGGTCAGCGTCAGAAGCGTGGCTGCCAGAGACAGCATGATGGTTCGCAACAGGCGGGAGATCATCGTGAATTCACCTTGTCGAATGATTTATCGCGGAGCCTGAGATGTCGCTCCGCGGGAGTGTGGCTCCGCCGGATGGCGCAGCTGACCTGCCTCTTGCGAGTTGCGGCGTACTTTGTGCACTAAGATTATAGACAAAGGGGATTATGATAAGGGAACATGCTTCATCGATGTCAGCCAGAGCGAATATTTTTCCCAATATCCGTGCTGAAATGAGAGCGAATTGCCTGATGGCGGGCGGTCACGACAGGCTCGCCGGGTCGCGCCATCTGGTTGTGATGTCGACGGCGAAGGTGCAGAACACGAACGATGCCGCGGCGAAGATCGTCGTCCCGATGACGACCGGAAAATCGCCTTCAAGCGCCGAGTTGATCGCCAGCCGGCCGACGCCGTCCAATCCGAAGATCGTCTCCGTGACGATCGCCCCACCCATGATGACGGCAAGCTCCAGGCCACCCAGCGTGATCACCGGATTGAGCGCGGCCTTCAACGCATGATCGTAATAGACCCGCCATTCCGGAACACCCTTGGCGCGCGCCGTCCTTATGTAGTCCTCGCCCAGAACCTCAAGCATGCTTGCGCGGATCAGCTGCTGGAAAATGCCGATCTCGGCAAGTGCCAGCGTCAGCCACGGCAGGGCCAGATGCCGGGCCCATTCGAACGGATCTTTCGTCAGCGGCACATAACCGCTGCTTGGAAACCAGAAGACCCCATGGTTGGAGAGCTGGAAGAACAGGAAATAGGAGATCAGGATGCCGGAGAGGAACGTCGGCACCGACAGGCTCGCATAGGCGAAGCCCGATATCAGCCTGTCCAGCCAGGAGCCCTGCCGGCGCGCGGCAATCACGCCAAGCAGGATCGACAGCGTCATCCAAATGACGACGGCACCAAGGGCGAGCGAAAGCGTCACCGGCACCTTGGACAGGATGAGGTCTGTCACCGGTGTCTGCTTGCGGAAGGAGTAGCCCAGCGCCGGCGGCCAGTGAGCGATCCCCATCGGCGCGCCCTGGATGTCGGGGCCGCGGTAGAGATAGTACCACAACTGCAGATACCATGGCTCGTTGAGCCGCAGCGCGTGTGCTATGGCATCGATCGCCTGCTGGCTGGCGTTGCGCGGCGCCAGCATCGCGGCCGGATTGCGATAGGCTATGCGGGTGATGAAGAACGCGATCACCAGCACGATCAGCAGCGTCGAGAGCGCCCGGAAGATCAGCCCGCCTGTGTGCCGGATCATGGCGTCACCCGCTGCGGCGATGGGGGTCGAGGACGTTGCGCAGGCCAGCGCTCAGCGTGTTGAAGCCGGCCACAGTCAGAAACAGCGCGATGCCGGGTCCGAGCAGGAACCATGGCTGCAACTGGTAGAGGGATGAGCGCTGCGCCTCGGCGATCATATTGCCCCAGCTCGGCTGCGGCGCCTGCACGCCGACGCCGAGGAAGGAGAGCGTCGCTTCGGCGATGATGTTGGTCGGCAGTTGTACCGCCCAGTAGACCAGGATGACCGGCGCGATGTTGGGCAGGATCTCGCGCATGATGATCCTGGCCTTCGAGGCGCCGATCGTCTGCGCGGCTTCCACCAGCGGGCTGCGGCGCAGGACAAACACCAGGCCACGCGTCAGCCGGGCAAAGTAGGTCCAGGAAAACAGGGTTATGATCAGCACCACCACCAGGGAGGGCGCAACAAACGGCTTGCCATCGACGCCCCGGTTCAGCGACAGGAGGCTGAGCGCGGTGACGATGAACGGGAACGACAAAGCGACGTCCACCGCCTGCGAAATGACGCGGTCGACGCGACCGGCAAGAAATCCGCTGACGAGGCCGATGGCGGTGCCGATGATCATGGCAAGCGTGGTCGCCGGGATGGCGATGGCCAGCGATACGCGCGCGCCGTAGAGCGTTCTGACCAGCACGTCGCGGCCGTTGCCGTCGGCGCCAAGTGGAAATTCGAACGTGGGGCCAGTCGGCAGTCCCATCTCGGTCAACGCCGTATCGCGGAACTGCTCCGTCACCCCGTGCCCCAGCAGCCACGCGACCACTGGCGCCAGCAGCGCACCGGCGGTGACGAAGCCTATGATCAGCGCGCCGATGCGAAAGGACCGTTCGCGCAGCAGCGCTCGCACAAGCAGCGACCTGTAGGAATTCACCACCTCGCCATGCCCCAGCAGGACGTGGTCCTGGACGGACGCCAGGGCACGGATCTCAGGCATGCGCGGCGATCCGCTCGGGAACCGGGTTGCGCCGCAGGACCTTGCCGGGGATCGCGTCTATCAGCCTGACCGTGTAGGGATGCCGGGGAGCGCCGAAGACACGGCCTGTCTCGCCGGCTTCCACGATGACGCCCTTCTCCAGCACGATGACGCGGTCGCACAGTTCCGACACGACGCCGAGATCATGCGAGATGAAGAGCAACGACAGGCCTCGCTGCCGGCGAATGGTCTGCAGCAGCCTGATGATCTTCGCCTGCGTCGTGATGTCGAGTGCCGATACCGGCTCGTCGGCGACGATCAGCGAGGGTTCGAGCGCGATGGCGCGCGCAATGGCGACACGCTGCCGCTGGCCACCTGAAAGCTGGGCCGGGAAACGATCCAGCACGTCGTCGGGAAGTTCCACGTCGCGCACCAGATCCTGCACGCGCCGGCGTATCGCCGCGGCGTCCAGTCTGGTGCCGATGATGAAGGGTTCCGCCAGAATGGACCGGATGCGCCGCCGCGGGTTGAGGCTTGCATAGGGGTCTTGAAAGATAACCTGTATGTCCGACCGCAATTGCCGGTCGATGGCGATGCCGCCGACACCCGAACGCGAATAGATACGCTCCCGCAGGGAGATGCTGCCCTCGTCCGGCCGGTCGAGCCCGGCGATCAGCCGGCCGATTGTCGACTTGCCGGAACCGGATTCGCCGACGAGGCCGACGATCTCGTTTTCGCGGACGGTGAACGAGATATTCGTGAGCACCGGCCTGATCAGACCGCCTGCGGCGGAGCGGCCTGCGAACGAACGCGCGATTGCCGAGACGGAGAGCAAATCGGGCATCGACGGCAGCGCCGGGAGTAGCGATGATCGCGCCGCGCGGGCCACCAGGCCGCCAAGCCGCGCCGCACCGAGCAGCTCCCTGGTGTAGGCTTGGCGCGGTGCCCTGTAGATCAGCTCGGCCGGCGCCTGCTCCACGACGTGCCCCGCGCGCATCACCAGGACATCGTCGGCAATGTCCGAAACGACGGCCAGATCGTGGCTGACGAAGATCATTGCCGTGCCGTGGTCCTGCTGGATTCGTTTCAGCAGATCGAGGATCGACGCCTGCACGGTCACGTCGAGCGCGGTCGTCGGTTCGTCGGCGATGATCAGACCGGGATTGAGCGCGATCGCCGCTGCGATCATCACGCGCTGGCGCATGCCGCCGGAGAACTGCCTGGGATAGTCGTTCACGCGGGCCGCAGGATCGGGGATGCCGACATCGGCCAGAAGATCGAGAACGCGCTGACGCAGCTCCCCGCGTCCCACCTTGCGGTGGGCGGTGATCGCTTCGGCGATCTGCTGGCCGATGGTCTTTAGCGGATGAAGGTTGCTGAGCGGGTCCTGGAAGATGAAGCCGATATCGGCGCCTCTCCGCCGGCGCAGGTCGCCGGCGGAGAGGCCCAGTATCTCATCGCCCTTGTGCAGCACGCTGCCGCGAACACTCGCCGCCGGTGGCAGAAGGCCGGTGGCGCCGAGCAGCGACACGCTCTTGCCCGAGCCCGATTCACCGACGATGGCGAGTGTCTTGCCTGGCTCGACTCCAAACGAGACGCCATGCACCACTTCCACCGCGCCGAATGCGACGCGCAGATCGGCGACAGAGAAGATGGGCACGCGCGCCTCCTTTTGCCAATCCGGCCTTGCTACTGCTTGAGGGCTATGTTGGTGATGTCGGCATTCACGGCCAGCGACGACCACACCCAGTTGGCGAGGCGATCGGAAGTGACCACGACCTTGCGCTTCTCGAACAACGGGATCCATGGCAGATCGGCGGAGACGAGTTTGTCGGCCTTCGTCCAGATCGGTCCCGGATCGTCGGAGGGATAGGCCTGCGCCGCGAGCTTGTTGAGTTCCGGATTGCTGTAGCAGATGGCGTGGACGTTGCCGGTGCCGCAAGGTGCCGCGTCCGAATTCAGCCAGCCGCCGAGGAGCATGCGCGTGCTCGGTCCCTGCCAGTCCGGGGAGAATGTGCCGCCGAGGGACACGTCCCAGCGGCTCTTCGGATCCTGGATGAAGGCGTACCACTGCGTCGGCGGGATCGGGATCAGGTTGAGCGTGATACCCGCTGCTTCCAGATCCTCCTTCAGCGTCACGGCAATCGCTTCGAACTGCGCGTTGCCCCTGTAGATCGCGTCGAACGCAATGCCATTCGGATATCCCGCTTCGGCGAGCAGTTCCTTTGCCTTGGCCGGATCACCCCTGTAGCTTTCGGTCGGATACGGGTCGAACTTCTCGTAGCCGAGAATGGTCGAGGTGATGATCTGGGTGAGCGGCACCGCGCCGATCGAGCCAGCCTGGGTCTGCGCCAGATGTTCGCGGTTCACCGCATAGGTCAGCGCCTGCCGGACCTTCAGCTTGCGCAGCGCCTCGGCCCCGTCGCTCTTGACCTCCGGCCGCTGGTTGAAGGTGATGAAGTTCGCCGATCCACTGTTCGTCACATGGATGTCGGGGCTCTTCTGCGACAGGAAGCGCTGGATCGTCGGAATGGGCGGGATGTCGAGATAGAGCGACAGATCAGCCTCACCGGCGATGATCTTCTGGACGACGCTGTCCTCGCTGTTGGCGGTGAAATCGATATCGATCTCATCGGCATAGGCCCTGCGCGCCTGGTCGGACTCCGCCTTGAAATTCTTTGCCTTCTTCAGAACCAGCTTCTGACCCTGCTCATAGGTGTCGACATAGTAAGGGCCGCTGGACGGCAGGTTCTTGCGCGACTCCAGCGAGTCCGGGAAATATTTGGACGCGATCTCGGGCGCCACCGGGGACACGAAATTCATCGAAAGGATGTTGAGGAAGTCGTAGTTCTTGGTGTCCGACTTGATGACCAGCGTGTGCTCGTCGGGAGCCGAGACGCCGGCAATCTCGTGCGTGTCGGTGAAAGCCTTGGTCGCAGCGAGATCGCCTGTCGGCACTTTCGCGAATTCCTTGCAATAGTCGACGAAGCCGGAGATCACGAGGTTGAAATAGTTGATGGCGGCGACCTGCTTGTTGGGATCGCAGAAGCGCTTGACGCCATAGACGAAATCACTGGCGACGATCTTGCGCTCGATGCTGCCGGAGAAGAACACGTCGTCCTTCAAATGGAAGGTGTAGACCTTGCCGTCGTCGCTGATGTCCCAGGACTTGGCGAGATCCGGCACGAGCGTGGTGTCCTCCTTGAGGCCGGCTGGCGAGCCGGGATAGGTCACCAACTGGCGCGTTGTTGCGCGCAGGATTTCCCAGGAATCGATGCTGTAGCCGGTGAGCGGATCGAACGCATCGAGATCGGACTGGATCGAAGCAATCCGCAGGACCCCGCCATGTTTCAGATCTTCCGCTTGCGCGGATGAACCAAGAACAGAAATCGACAGAATGCCACCTGCAATTCCCAATAATAACTTACGCGCAACATGTTTTGTCATTACTTCTCTCCGATTATAAATAATTCTTCAAAATACCATTGCATTTAGCAAGAATAATTTTGAGATAAAATTACCCATTTTTCAAACACACTTTCAAAATACATTTTATATTAGCTCCGCCTGTCAAAACATTGTTCCGGAATGAGGCAAGGCCGGCGCCGTGAACAGCGTGTCGAGCGTTTCGACCGCAGCCCGGTCGAAGTCGCCGAGGCGCCCCGTCTGCGCGAGCTGCCACCACTTCACGCCGCCGAGATAGGCCGCCGAAACCGCGGCCACGTCCGTCACCACGGCGGCGGACAGATTGGTGCGCTCGGCTCCTTCTGGCGAGAGGCGCAGCCTGGTCGCGTTCTCGGGCAGGATGGCATCGGAGACTTCCAGCACGACGCTGCCCTGCCCGGCATAGGACCGGGCTGTTAGAGCCTTTTCAGCGTCCAGGAGCCGCAGCCATGTTTCGTCGCGCGCCGCCGAAACGCGAACGCTTCGAAAATCCTCGAACAGCCACGGCAGCAGATCGTCCGCGGGACGGCTCCAGAAGACGATGCGATGCGGCAGGTCGACCGCCAGCAGATGTGCGACCAGCGCGACATAGGCGGCCGGACTGTAGGCCACGATATCATCGACCACGATGGTGCGTTCCGAGCTGGTGAACCAGCTGTCGAGGCCGACAGGGTGATAGCGCACGAACCCGGTTTCCGAACCCTTGTCGCCGTGAACGGCGACGTAGTTAGGCGTGCCGCTGTGCGTCTGGCGCAACGCCTGAAAATCCCACCAATAGGCCGAGCGTGTGATGACGCCCGCGCGCGAAACAGGCTGACCCGCGTAGATGCGCGCCTGTATCGCCCAGGCATCGTCGCTGTCGATCAGCCGAATCTTGTCGGAGTACGTCAGCCCTGCCCGCAGGCGCGCGCGCTGGGTGTCGACTTCCAGGCTGACAGAAGTATTGGCGATCGCATAGCCAAAGTTGCCGTAGATGCGCGCGTCGGAGGCCCGCAAGGTGGCCGCCGCCTCGCCCTGTTCGCGCGCGGCGCGCAGCTGCGCCTTGAACAGCGCCGTGGCGGCGCCACGCCGCGTATGGGTGGGCAGCACGCCGACATGGGTGACCGCGGCCTGCGGCAACCAGGCGCCGCCGGGAACCGCGATCCGTCCCGAATAGGAGTCGGTTGTGCCAACGAGTGTCTCGCCGTCGAAGGCGCCCCAGGTGCGATCCGGCTCGAACAGTCTGTCGATCAGCGCGTCGTCGATCGGGCCGAGCGGCGGCAGGCCGACCATGGCCGTGCGGAAGGTGCGTGCGGCCTGCGCGAGTTCGGCCTTCCCGGCCAGCAGGCGCACATCCGATATCATGATGCCTTCCGCGTGGGCACGGCTTCAGGCTTGTGCGCTTCCGGCTGCGGCGGCTGCGCATAGGTTCGCGGTCTCGGCAGCGTTTCGGCCAGCAGATATGTGCCGACCTCGCGCGCCCGGTAGGAGACCGGATCGTGGACGGTATGGGTGCGCGCGTTGCGCCAATAGATGTCGAGGCCATATTTGTTGGCCGTCGAGCGCGCGCCCGTCGCTTCGAAGATGCGCGCCGTCACGTCGAGCACGACGTCGTTGGCGACGATCTTGCCCTGGTCGATGATCGTTGCGAGTTCGCCCCATTGCTGCGCCGTCACCGACGCTCCGGCATGCAGTGCCGCCTCGTAAAGCGCCGCGGCCTTGTCGGCGATTGCTATGCCCGCCGCAATGCCGGCGGATAGCCGGCCGAACAGCACCAGATGGTAGGGATCGTCGATCGCCCGTTCCAGCCCGGACTCCGGCCAGGGCCGGCCGAAGCGGCGGACATGATCGGCGGCGGCGGCAAGAGCGCCCTCGGCGATGCCGAGATAGAAATTGATGAAGATGAGCTGGCTGAACAGGACGCGCAGGCCGTCGCGCAATTCGACATCGCCCTCATAATCGTCGAGGGCGCTGAGCAGCTCATCCTCGAAGACTTCGACACGGTCGAAAGTGACACTGCCGCTCGCCGTCAGTCTCTGGCCGAGATTGTCCCAGTCGCCGCCGAAGCTGATGCCCTTGCGCGTCGGCGGGATCTGATAGTGAGCGCGTTTGCCGTTGTCCCAGAGGCTGACGGTGATGACTTGGGCCACCGAGGCGCCGGTTGCGAAGGTGCGTCTGCCGTTCAGGAAGCGGCGGTCGCCGACATGCTCGATCTCGTTCCACTGGTCGCGCGGGTTGCTGACGCCGCCCTGGAACCAGCCTTGTGCGCCGACGCCACGCGCCGTCTTTTCCCACTGCTGACGCGTGCCGAGAATGTAAGTCCAGACACCGTTGGAATAATGATACGCGATCAGTTGTCCGATCGAGCCGTCGGCGGCCGCGATGATGCGGCTGATCTTGAGCGCCTGGACGAGGTTTGCGCCGGCGCCGCCGAATTCGCGTGGCGCAGCCAAGCCGAGCAGGCCGCTTTCGCGCAGCAGCGCCAGTTCTTCCACCGGGTCCTTGTTTGCCCGGTCGCGTTCGAGCGCCGTTGCCGCGAGTTGCCGCGCCACGTCGCGGGCCTTCTCGGCCCAGGTCTCGAATTCGGCGTCGCTGAGGCCCGGATAGATCTGAATGTCCGACATTGTCTTCTCGTCATGCTCCATTGTCGCGACCACCAAAGGCCGCACATGTTTCAGGCTGCGAGCAGCCCCTTCGATTTCAAGACCGCCAGCGCGCCTTCGGCGAAATGATAGGCTTCCTCGACATGCGGCTGGCCCGACAGGATGAAGTGGTCGAAACCGACGGCGTGGTACTCCTCGATGAGCGACGCCACCTGCTCGTGGCTGCCGACGATCGCGATGCCGGCGCCGCCGCGAACCAGGCCGTAGCCGGCCCACAGATGCGGCGATATTTCGAGATCGCGCACGCTGCGCGCGGTGAGCGCCGCGGTGCCGCTGTCGCTATGCAACGCGTTCATCCGGCGCTGGCCGGCCGATTCCGTGCGCGCCAGGATTGCCTGCGCCTGCGCGATCCGCTCCGGCGTCAGTCTCTCCAGCAGCCTCTCGGCCTCCTCCCAGGCCTGCGCCTCGGTATCGCGACTGATGACATGCAGGCATATGCCGAAGCTTAGTTTGCGGCCCTGCGCGGCGGCGAGTTCCCGCACATGGCCTATCCGGGCAGCCTCGGTTGCCGGGCTCTCGCCCCAGACCAGATAGGTGTCGACATGGCGCGCGGCGACCGCTTGCGCAGCACCACTTGCGCCACCGAAGAAGATATCGGGAAGCGGCCATTTGCCGAAATCGATCTGGGCGCCTTCGATGTCATAGTGCTTTCCCCTGAAATCGAAGCGCCGGCCCGAACCGGCTGGCAGGACCACGCCGCGCAGGATCTCGAGGAACTCTCCCGTGCGTTCATAGCGCTGGTCGTGGCCGAGATGATCGCCGAAGCGTTTCTGCTCCAGCGGATCGCCTCCGGTGACGACGTTGAGCAGCAGCCGCCCACCCGATATGCGCTGAAGGGTCGCCGCCTGGTGGGCGACCAGCGTCGGCGAGATCAGGCCGGGACGGAAGGCGACGAGGAACTTCAACCGCGTGGTGACCTGCGCCAGTGCTGCCGTGACTATCCAGGCATCCTCGCACCAGGTTCCGGTCGGCGTCAGCACAGCTTCGAAGCCCAACGTCTCCGCGGTCTTGGCGACCAGCGAGAGATAATCGAGGCTCGCTTCCCGAAACCGCGATCGTGACGGGCCGTTGCCGAGAGGGGAATCATCGCCAGAGCCGACGATTTCCCGGCTGTCGCCGTTGGTCGGCAGATACCAGTGGAGATGGATGCCGCTCACTCGGCCGCCTCGACGATGGTACCCCAGTTCGAGCGGTCGCGTGCGGCTGTTCCCGGATGGTCGTCGCGCAGCAGCCGCTGGCCCGCTCCCTGGAAGCGCTCGCGGATCGTGGTGCCGGGCGCGCCACGTTCCCGGATGCGACCCCGCCGCCGCAGCTCCGGGACGACGAATTCGATGAAGTCCTCGAACGTGCCCGGACTGACGACATAGGCCAGGTTGAAGCCGTCGACGCCGGATTCATCGGCGATGCGTTCGAGCTCGTCGGCGATCCTCTGCGGTGAGCCGACCAGCTTGGGATGGATGCCGCCGAGCCCGATATACTCGGCGATCCCGGCCACGGTCCAGCGCCGGTCGGCATCGATCCGCGTCAGATTGGCAAGGGCTGAACGGCCGGCATTTGTCTCGATATATTCGAGCGGGTGGTCGAGTGGGTATTGCGACCAGTCGACGCCGGTCCATGCCGAAAACAGCGCCAGGGCCGCTTCGACACTGGTGTAGGATAGATAGTCCTTGTGCTTGGCCTCAGCCTCTTCGTCCGTGGCTCCGGTGATGACGGTGACCGCGGTGATAAACTTTATCGCATCCGGCGCCCGTCCGAGTTCGACGGCGCGGGCACGGATCGCCTCGACCGAGCGGCGGATGGAGGCCGTGCTGGTGCCGCCGAGGAACACCACCTCGCCGTTGCGAGCAGCGAATTCGCGCCCGCGCGGCGAGGTTCCCGCCTGGAACAGAAGCGGCGTGCGCTGCGGACTGGGCTGCGCGAGATGCGCGCCGGGCACGGAGAAATATTTGCCGAGATGGCCGATCGGATGGACTTTGGAAGGGTCGGTGTAGAGCCCCTTCTCGCGATCGTGCACGACCGCCCCGTCCTCCCAGGATCCCTCCCAGAGCTTGTAGGTGACATCCAGGAATTCCTGCGCCAGATCGTAACGCTCGTCATGGTCGATCTGGCGTTCCAGACCGAGATTCTTCGCCGCCGATTCCAGAACCGAGGTGACGACGTTCCAGGCGATGCGGCCCTTGGTCAGATGATCCAACGTGGTGAACTTGCGGGCCAGGAGATAGGGCTGCTCGTAAGTGGTCGACACGGTGATGCCGAAGCCGAGATGCCTGGTGGCGGCGGCCATTGCCGAGACCAGCAGCAGCGGGTCGTTGACCGGCGACTGGGCTGCGGTGCGCAGCGACGCATCCGGTGTCCCCCGGAAGACATCGAGGTGGCCAAGCGCGTCAGCGAGGAACAGCGCGTCGAAGCCGCCGTCGTCGAGCAGCTTGGCCAGCGAGGTCCAGTATTCGAGGCTGGTGTAGGTGTTGGCGCGGTCGCTCGGATGACGCCAGAGGCCCGCCGACACGTGACCGACCACGGTCATACCGAAGCCGTTGAGGATGAGAGGCTTGACCGCCTTATGGGTGGAACTTACCATGCTTCGGCTCACGAATAGTAGGTTGGCGGCGGCACACGGCCGTTAAGCGCGAAGTCACCGACTTCCAGCACCTTGTAGTGGACGGGATCATGCAGGCTGTGGGTGCGGACGTTGCGCCAGTAGCGGTCGAAGCCGAACGAGCGCGCCGTGGAGCGGGCGCCGGTCAGTTCGAATATGCGCGACGTCACCTCCAGGGCGACCTCGGTCGAATGCACCTTCGACTGGTAGGCGATTGCCGCGGCATGGCCACGCTCTTCCGCGGTGAGATCCCTGCCTCGCTCGAAGGCGCGCTGCACGGCCTCGCCGGCGGCGTCCGCGAGCGCCTGCGCGGACGCCAGCGCGATCGAAAGCCGGCCGAAGCGCTCGACAACCAGCGTGTCCTCGGAGGCTTTCTTTGCCGGCGAGGACAGCCATGGCCTGCCGCGTTGGGTGACGTAATCCCTGGCGTCTTCCAGGGCGGCAAGGGCGGTGCCGAGATAAAGTTCGCCGAAGGCTGCATGAACGATCGGCACATGCAGCGTGGCATGCGGCGGATGAACCGTATCATCAGGCCAATGCCCGACCAGATCGTCGGCGGATGCGGCGACATTTTCGAGCGCCGCACTGCCGCTCACCGTTAGCCTCTGGCCGATATTGTCCCAGTCATTGCCGAAGCTGAGGCCTGACGTGGGGTTGGCGACGATGAACTGGCCGATATGACCGCTGGCATCGGTGCCGGCGATCCGCGTGCTCCCGGCAAAGCGCACCCAGACCTGCAGCGTGTCGGCCACCTGCGCACCACTGGTGAAAGGCTTGGCGCCGTTGAGCACGAAACCGCCGTCCACCTGCCTCGCCTCGACAAGCGGCTCATAGGCGGCCTGCGCGATGCCGGCATGAAACCAGCCCTTGGAGAGAAAGCCTTGAAGCCGTCTTTCGATCAGGGACTTGTTGTCGCCGTCCAATCCGATTGCCGTGCCGAAGAGATGGTAGATGACGATCTGGGCTATCGATGTATCGCCCCTGGCCAGGATGCGGACGATCCTGAGCACTTCGGTCGGCGTCGCGCCACCGCCGCCAAATCGCTTGGGAATATAGATCGTCAGCAGGCCGGCCAGACGCAAAAGGTCTATCTCGGCATGCGGGGCGGCCCCGGCCAGATCGCGCGCTGCAGCTGTTCGCTTGAGTTCGCGCACGACCTCCTCGGCCTTCTCGGCCCAGCCTTGGAAATCGCTGCGCTGTTCATGCTGAACGGTGGCGTGGATGGTCATGATACCAAAGCCTCCGGCTGACGGCCCTGCGAGAAAGCGTGTTGCGCCGCCGGATGATCGGCGGGCGGGCGGCTGTCACGCCCGAAGAGCCTGGAGCGCAGCGAGGGACCGAGATCCTCGCGAATGCGCCCGCGCCGCCGCAACTCGGGAACGACATGGGCGGAGAAATCGATGAAGCTGCCGGGGCTGACCACATGCGTCAAATTGATGCCGTCGGTATCGGTGGCTTCCAGCCATTGCTCGAGCTCGTCCGCAACGGTCTTCGGACCGCCGACAAACGACTTGCCGCGCCCAAAACCGCCCTCCGGGGAAAACGCCTGGCGCAAGGTCCACTGGCGGCCCGACGACGGGTCGTCGAACATGCGCAGCAGGGAGCGGTTGGAATCGGTTTCGGTGTAGCGGATAGGCTGGTCGAGATCGTGCCTGGAAAAATCGATGCCGGTCGTTGCCGAATAATGCACCAGCGCGCCTTCGACATCGTAGTGCGACCTGTAGTCAGCGAGCTTGGCGGCCGCGGCGGCGTCGGTTTCATCCGTGATCACCGAGACCGCGGATATGAACTTGATGCTGCCTGGAGCCCTGCCTTCATCGCGGGCAAGCCGCTTCACCTCAGCGACATTGCGGCGGATGCCATCGACATCGGCACCGGCGACAAAGACCACCTCCGCGTGACGAGCGGCAAAGCGCTGGCCGCGCGGCGAACCGCCCGCCTGGAACAGCACCGGCACCCTCTGCGGACTGGGCTCCGAGAGATGCGGACCCGGAACATTGAAGTAGCGACCGGAATGACCGATCGGATGGACCTTTTCCGGATCGGTATAGAGACCGTCCGGGTTGGCGGCGCTGCCGCGATCACGCACCAGGGCACCGTCTTCCCAGGAACCCTGCCAGAGCTTGTAGGCGACATCCATGAACTCGTCGGCGATCTCGTAGCGCTCGTCATGCGCCACCTGCCTGTCGAGACCGAGATTGCGCGCCGCGCTGTCGAGCTGCGAGGTGACGACGTTCCAGGCGATCCGCCCCTTGGTGAGATGATCGAGCGTGGTGAATTTGCGCGCCAGCAGATATGGCTTTTCGTAGGTCGTCGAAACGGTGACGCCGAAACCCAGCCGGCTTGTCGCGCCGGCAAGCGCTGAGACCAGCAACAGCGGATCGTTGACGGGGGACTGCACGCCCTTTGCCAGCGAGGCGTCGTATCCACCGCCATAGACGTCGAGAAGGCCCAGCGCGTCGGCGATGAACAAGCAATCGAAGCCGCCCTCCTCCAGTGCTTTGGCAAGTTCGATCCAGTAGTCGAGCTCGGCATGTCGATAGGCCTGGTCGGCCGGATGACGCCAAAGGCCGTAGGCGACATGGGAGACGGCATTCATGGTGAAGCCATTGAGAATAATAGGAGATTTTGCCATATGACAACCCAGACAAACGCGCTCAGCACGGGATCGATCTTTGTCTATGGATTTAGTGTAATTCAAAGCATCGCGCGTGGAGATTTTTCCTAAAGATCGCGGTGTTTGTGACAATCCATTACTGGATGGTGTCGAAGCGGCCAGTGTCGAGCCGCATCACCAAGGTTGTCGTCAAGCCATGCGGACAATCCATGCCCAGCTTCGCCGAACTGCGGCAGCGCATGGCTGCCCTGGCGCGATGCGACCCAGGGCGTTTCTCAGCAATGTGGCATATAAGCACCGCGGAAGTGCAAAACCGGCGCGATAGTTTCAGATCCTGCCAGCCGAACTGAGGGGCCCGCTCAAGCCAGCTCGAACCGCTCGATGGCGCGCATGATGCCACGCAGCTCGGCGAGGCCTTTCAGCCGGCCGATCAGCGAATAGCCGGGATTGATCCTGGTCTTGCCGATGTCGTCGGCGAGCAGATGGCCATGGTCGGGCCGCATCGGAATACGCCAGTCGGCACGGCCCTCTCGGCGGCGGCGTGCCTCTTCCTGCATCAGAGCGAGAATCACATTCGCCATGTCCGTGCCGCCCTCGAGATGCTCGGCCTCGTGGAACGAGCCGTCATCCTCGATGGTGATGTTGCGCAGATGGGCGAAATGGATGCGGTCGGCGAATTCCTTGACCATGGCGACGATGTCGTTGTCGGCGCGCGTGCCATAAGAGCCGGTGCAGAACGTCAGGCCGTTGGCGGGGCTGTCGACGGCGTTGAGGATGAAACGCGCATCCTCGGCGGTCGAAACGATGCGTGGCAGGCCATAGAGCGAGAAGGGCGGGTCGTCGGGATGGATACACATGCGCACCCCCTCCTCTTCGGCCACAGGAATGATCTCGCGCAGGAACCAGGCAAGATTGTCGCGCAGCTCCCCTGGCCCGATCGCGTCGTATTCCGCCAGGGCCTCGCGAAAACTGTCCCTGTTATAACTGCGCTCGGTTGCCGGCAGGCCGGCGATCAGATTGCGCTCGATCCTGTCGATCGCCTCGCCGCTCAATTCCTTCAGCCGCGCTTCCGCCTCGGCGATGCGGGCGGGGGTATAGCCGGCCTCGGCATTGACGCGCTTCAGCACAAACAAATCGTAGGCCGCGAAATCGATCGCGTCGAAACGCAGCGCATAACCTGTCGTTGGCAGCCGATAGGCGAGATCCGTGCGCGTCCAGTCGACCACCGGCATGAAATTGTAGCAGACCGTCGCAATGCCGGCCTTGGCGAGCGCGCGGATTGAGTCGCGATAGTAGCCGGCGTAGCGCTCGCGTTCCGGCGTGCCGATCTTGAAGGAGTTGTGGACCGGAATGCTCTCGACCACCGACCATGTCAGGCCGGCGGCCTCGATGACACGCTTGCGCTCCAGAATGCTCTCGAGCGGCCAGGCGCGACCGTCGTAGATATCGTGCAAGGCGCTCACCACGCCGGTCGCACCGGCCTGCCTGACATGATCGAGCGTTACCGGATCGTTCGGTCCATACCAGCGCCAGCACTGTTCCATTGCCGCTTCCTTCTGCGAGAGAACGGCAACCTATTGTTGGACCACAATGGGTGTCAAACTAGGAACGGTTTCGGACAGCGAATGAAGGAGTTTTCCCAATGAAGGATTTCGACGGCAAGGTGGCTTTGGTGACGGGCACGACCGGGATTGGCCTCGCAACCGCCAGACGCCTCGCTGCAGGGGGTGCTGCGATCGTCGCCTGCGGCATCGACCGCGCGGCCAACGCTGCGCTGAAATGGGAACTGGAAAGCTCCGCAGCCGGGGCGCTGGTCATAGGCGCCGACGTCTCCGTGCCCGATCAGGTTCGCGACGCGGTCGCGACTGGCGTCGAGCGGTTCGGCGGCCTCGATATCATCGTCAATTCGGCGGCGGTGCATCCGTACGGAACCGCGACCAGCACCGATTTCGAGACCTGGAACAGGGCGATGTCGGTCAATGTCGGGTCGATCTATCTGACAGCGCATTTCGGCATCCCGGAAATGGTCCGCAGGGGCGGCGGCGCCATCATCAACGTCGCTTCGGTGCAGGGCTTTGCCTGCCAGCAAAACGTCGCCGCCTATGCCACCACCAAGGGCGCCATCCACACGCTGACGCGTGCCCTGGCCCTCGACCATGCGCGCTCCGGCATCCGCGTCAATTCCGTCAGCCCGGGCTCGATCCGCACCCCGATCCTGGAGAAGGCCGCCCGCGGCGAGAACGGCACGGATGCCGATGTCGAGGCCGCCTACAAGCGCTTCGGCGAAGCGCACCCCATCGGGCGCATCGGCGAGCCGGAGGAAGTGGCTGAACTCATCGCTTTCCTGTGTTCGTCGAAGGCCGGCTTCTGCACTGGCGCGGACTACAAGATCGATGGCGGCCTGACCGCCGGCATCGGCGTGAAGTAGATCGCGAAGATTGGGGCTTGTCCGTTACCGGGACCAGCCGGCATCCGACAATTGGTTTGCCGATCTTCTTGCAGATCACTGCCCAGGCAAATCGAACACCGCACGGGCCACGCCGAACACGAAAGGGGGGCGGTGCGATCGATGAAATAATAGGCATTCTTGCCGATTGACAAAAACATCAACAGGCGACCAAGATCATATGACCATCAACGATATTGGTCCCGAGGTTGCCCCTCGGCATTGGCGTAAAGGAGAGCCAGATGCCCCTTCAGCAGAGAGTGACCCATCGTCCGAAACAACGTTCCGCCGCTCCCATCCTTGCCACCGCACTGCTAGGCCTCGGCCTGATCACAGTGCCCGGCATCGGCCACGCCGAAGGGATCACGCTCAAGATCTTCGGCGGCTCGGCGCTCGACGAACTCGCGCCGCGCCAACCGCCGGACGAGCAGAAGAAAATCCAGCAGCAGGTTATCGACGGCTTCCTCAAGGCCAACCCCGACGTCGCCGCGGTCGAGTGGGATGCCCAGGGGCCGCAAACCGATTCCATCCAGCGCGTGATGACCGCAAAACTTGCAAACCAGGAAATGGATCTGATCGCCTGCCCGGCCTTCTACACCAATGGCGCCTATGTCAGGCGAAAACTGGTGATGCCGATTACCGACAAGATCAAGCCGTTCCAGGACAGGATCGACGCCGCCGCACTTGGCGCCTTCACGGTCAACGGCCAAGTCTACGGCGTGCCGATCTCGACGCTGTCGACATCGACGATCTTCTACAATGTCGATCTCTTTCAGAAGCTCGCCATTCCTGTCCCGCCAACCTATGACGACCTGAAGGCAGCCGTGCCGAAGTTCAAGACCGCGGGCGTGATCCCTCTGCTGCATCAGGGCTCTAACACCGTGATGTGGCCGATGTGGTACTTCGAGACCTTTTCGCAGGCCTCGGGCGACCCGGTCGGCAAGACGCAGAAGAACCTCGAGGGCACGGCGAAATTCACCGACGCGCCCGATGTCGAGGGGTTCAAGCTGATCAAGCAATGGGTCGATGATGGCATCCTTTCCAAGGATTCGCTTTCCGTCGACCAGGACGGCATGCGTGCGGCCTTCGCCGCCGGCAAGAGCGCCATGTATTATGGCGGCACCTGGGAAATCCCGTCGCTGCAGTCGAGCGTCAAGGACTTCAAATGGGGCGTCTTCGCCTTTCCGAAAATGGACGGAACGCCGGGCGCGCCTGGCCATGGCGGCGGTGCCGACAACGGCATGTGCGTCGCCTCCTCGATCCCGCCCGAGAAGCTCGATGCCGCGGTCAAGTTCATCGAATATTTGACAAGGCCCGAGGTCGCGACGCTCTACCTCGCGCCGGAACAGCCGATCGCGGCCTCGATCAAGGGCGTGCCGCAGGTCGACGATGCCTATGCCGTCGAACTGCGCAAGCAAGCCTTCCCGAACACGATCAAGTTCCTCGACTGGATCTGGCCCTCGGAGGTCGCGAGCGCCACGTCTTCGGCAATCGCCGGCATCGTCGGTGGCACGACCACGCCCGAAGATGCCGCCGCATCGATCCAGGCCATTTTCGACGACCTCAAGGCCCAGGGCAGTTGGCCGCCCAAATGAGGCCCTGAAGTAGCGCCTGCAAGCGAGCGCACATCCGGTCGGGCTGATGCGCCAGGCAAGAAAAACAGAGGCTGCCTGCTTCGGGCAGCCTCGCCCATCGGAGAGAACACATGACGACACATCGCGCCGAACGGCAGCGCTTCTCGATCGGTTATCATCTGAACAGCTGGGACCTGACCGGCCTTCCGCTACGGCCAGCCATCAAGTTCCTGGCAGACCAGGGCTTCGGCTGGTTCGAGATCCTCGCCTTCACCAGCCTGTCGGACCAATACGCCCGCAAATACATGCAGCTCGGCAACCAGGCGCCGATGGGGGTGACCACCGACACCGACATCTTGCGGCGCTATGCGCTGCTGTCGGAAGGCCAGAGCGAGTATGGCATCAAGCTCTCCTCCTTCTACGTCAATGCGATCTTCACCAACCCCGTCGCCTGGCCCTATGAACGGGATGTGCTCGTCGCGCTGACCAGGATGTTGAAGGGGTTCGGCTCACCGGTGCTGGTTCTCGGCGGCGGTCCATCGGAAGCCGCTGCCGGGGCGCACACGGCCGACGACTACCGCGCCTTTTGCCGGGCGCTCGAGGATATCGGCAGGCGGACAAAGGACCTTGGCATCGAGACGGTCTATCACCCGCACCTCGACACCTTCATCGAGCGCCGCGACCAGCTCGATCGCATGATGGATGAACTGGATACCGATCTGGCCGGCCTGTGCATCGATCCGGCGCATCTTGCGCATACCAATTCCGATCCGGTCGACGCGGTAAAGACCTACATTTCGGCCGTGCGCTACATGCATTTCAAGGACACCAGGGTCGATCCGGCGCTGAAGGGCTATGACCGCTATGGCGCCTTTTGCGAGCTCGGCGCCGGGGTCGTCGATCTCGCCGGCATCGTCGACGTCCTGCTGGATGCAAACTACGATGGGCTCGCCATCATCGAGCTGGATGCGTCCAGGAAAACGGCAGAGCAAAGCACGCTCGAGAGCATCGCCTATGTCAGGGACACGCTCGGGCTGGTGCTGACCCCGCAAGGCGCGAAGGCCGCGTGAGCACGCGACCGCAAAAGGCGGCTCCTGTTTCGAGCCGATCCGGCACCTGGCGTTTCGATGCCGGGGACGGGGCTACGGCCTTCGTCATGATCCTGCCCGCCGCGATCCTCTTCGGTCTTTTCTACCTCTGGCCGTTCGTCAACGGCTTCTGGCTCAGCCTGCACAATTGGGACGGGTTTTCCGACCCGACCTGGGCAGGCTTTTCCAACTACATGCGCCTGGCGCATGATCGCATCTTCCTCGGTGCGCTGCGCAATAATCTGATTTTCGTCGTTGCCGTCGTCGTCCTGAAGAACGTGCTCGGCCTCGGGCTGGCGCTGCTTCTGAACCGGGCGCTGCTCGGCCGCGCCTTCTTTCGCGCCGCCGCCTTCATCCCGGTGACGATGTCCTTCGTCGCCGTCGGCCTGCTCTGGTCCTGGATCTACAATCCCGTCTTCGGCCTGCTCAACAGCGGGCTCGATCTCATTGGCCTCGCCGGGCTGAAACGATCATGGCTCGGCGACGCCGACATCGCGCTCTACTCGATCATCGTCGTCGATGTCTGGAAATGGCTCGGCTTCCATGCCGTCATCTATCTGGCCGGGCTGCAGACGATCCCCTCGGAGCTTTATGAATCGGCGAAGATGGACGGCGCCGGCCCCTTGCAGCGCTTCCGGCACGTCACCGTTCCGATGATGATGCCGATCATCTTCATCAACACCATCCTCGGCCTTTCCGGCGCCTTCGTGCGCAACTTCGACATCGTCTATGTCCTGACCAAGGGTGGTCCGAACCACGCCACCGAAGTGGTGCTCACCTACATGATGAGCAAGGCCTTCCAGGACGGCGCCATGAGCTACGCCGCGGCGATCGGCTATGTGCTGTTCATGATCGTCGGGCTGGCCAGCGTCGGCCTGCTGGCCCTGATGCGGCGGCAAAGGCTCGACGTCTGATGAGAGCAGCCGCCAACCCTCCGCTTCCCCTGGATGATGGCGCCGCCGGCTCTCGCCGTCGCGGGCTCATGCAGCGCCTCGGCATGCGCGGCATCCTCGAACTTGGCGGCATCTATGCCGCGCTCATTCTCGTGCTCTTCGAGACCCTTTATCCGCTGCTTTGGGTGCTGTTCGGTTCGCTCAAGACCAAACAGGAAATGCTCAGCAATGTCTGGGGTCCGCCATCGAGCCTGGTGCTGCAGAACTATGCCGATGCCTGGCGGATCGCCGGCATGGGATCGCGCATCGTCAACAGCATCTTCGTCACCGGCTCGGCATTGATCATCCTGGTGGCCGTCGCGACGCCGTGCGCCTATGCGGTGGCGCGTCTTCGTTTCCCCGGACGCGGTCTTGTGGTCGCAGTCGCAGTTGCGGCCATGCTGGTGCCGCCGCAGGTGATGGCCATTCCGCTGTTCCTGGTGGCGCGCGATCTCGGCCTGATAAACAGCCGGCTCGGCATTGCCTTCATCTATGCCGCGACGTCGCTGCCGCTTTCGGTCTTCATCCTGCGCAGCTTCTTCATCACATTGCCGGCCGACCTCGAAGATGCCGCTCGCATCGATGGCGCCAGCCGGCTCGAGATCCTGATCCACATCATGCTGCCCCTGGTGCGGCCGGGCGTGGCGCTGATCCTCATCTTCGGCTTCATCGAGATCTGGAACGATTTCTTCCTGGCCTTCCTGCTGTTGCGCGACCCTTTAGTGCAGACCATTCCGCTTGGACTGGTCAGCTTCTTCCAGCAATACGACTCGCTCTGGACGCTCTATTTCGCCGCGTTGACGATCACGACACTGCCGGTGATCGTCGTCTTTGTCGCCATGCAACGGCAGTTCATCGCCGGCCTGACAGCCGGCGCCGTGAAGGGTTGACATGCAGGATCGCGTCATTGGCGTTGGCGTCATCGGCTGCGGCGAGATCGCCCAGTTGATGCACTTGCCTTATCTCATGGAATTGCCGGCGTTTCGCATCGCCGCCTTGTGCGACATCTCTCCCGGCACGGTCGACAAGGTGGCGGAACATTATGGCGTCACTGCCAGATATACCGACCATCGCGCGCTGCTTGCCGACCCGAATGTCGATGCGGTCGTGATCTGCACCTACGATCATGGCGAGATGGTCGCCGATGCAATCCGAGCCGGCAAGCACCTGATCGTCGAGAAGCCGCTTGCCTTCACGCCGCAGGAGGCGCGCCCGCTGGTCGAGCAGGCCGAGCGGAGCGGCCTCGTCGCCCTTGTCGGCTACATGAAATTCTATGATCCCGGCTATGAGATCGGGCTGGAGCGCATCGCCGCCATCGGCCGGCCGAAGTCGATCCATGTCCACGATTTCGCGGGCCGCTTCGACCGTTATGGCCAACTCTACACGCAGACCAGGGTCACCGACGTGCCGGCCGATGTGTTAGCGGCGGGACGCGAAACGGTCGCTCGGCGCATCGAGGCGGCGCTCGGTGTGGACCATGCCGGCTATCGCGATCTCTATCTTGTACTGCTCAGCCTCGCCAGCCACGACCTTGCCGTCATGCGCGGCGCTTTCGGCACGCCGGACCGCGTCGTGCATGCACAGCAGACCGGTCCCAACCAGCTGCTGGCCGTGCTCGATTATGGCGGCGTCCCTTGCCTCTTCGACATGGCACTTGCCCAGTATGAATGGTGGGACGAGTGGATCCACGTGCATGGTGAGCGCGACGAGGTGCGGATCGAATTCCAGAACCCCTATTTCCGCAATGCCTCGGCGACCGTCCGGCTGCGCGAAACCACAGGCGAAGCTGCATCCGAACGCGCTCTGCCTGGCGTTCCGGATACGTCGTTCCGCCGCGAATGGCTGCATTTCGCCGATTGCGTCCATGGCGGCGCGAAGCCGCGCACGCCGCTTTCGGGCGGGCTCGCCGATCTCGATCTTGCCGTTCGGATCATCCAGGCAATGCCGCCGAAAAGACTTTAGCGAAATTTCGGAAACGCGCCGCCAGCCGGCGCGTTGGCCCAGCTCTGCAAGGTCTGGCCGCCGTCGATCAGCCAATCCACGCCTGTGACGTGCCTCGCCTCGTCGGAGGCCAGGAAAGCCACGGCGGCCGCGACATCGTCCGGCTGGCCGATGCGGCGCAACGGAATGCGGTCGGCGAAATGCTGGACGCTGCTCTTGAATTCGCCGTCGCCGGAAACCGGCACGCCAAGCGTCGTCTCGATCACGCCGGGGCAGATGGCGTTGACGCGTATGCCGTAAGGCGCGGCATCGAGCGCTGCGACCCGCGTCAGGCCGACCACCCCGTGTTTGGAAGCGACATAGCCGGCACCACCCGAAAGGATGTCCCAACCGGCCATGGACGAGCCCATGTTGACGATCGAGCCTTCGGTCCCGGCCTCGATCATCGCCCGAAGCGACGCCTGCAGCACGAGGAAGATGCCGCGCAGATTGATGCGGATGGTCGTATCCCAGTCTTCGACCGGCAGGTCGTGAACGGGAGCGACGACGCCGGAAATTCCGGCATTGTTGAACACCACGTCGAGGCCGCCGAACGCCTCGACGATCGTTGCGACGGCGCGCCGCACATCCGCTTCATCGGTGACGTCAGCCTCGATCGCCAGGGCGTCGTCGCCGAGGGAGCTGGCCAATTGCCGCGCCGCCGCGCCATTGCGGTCGACAATGGCGACCCGCGCGCCTTCGTCAAGGAAACGCCGCACCGCTGCGCTGCCGATCGCGCCGGCGCCGCCGGTGACGAGGACCTTTTTCTGGTCGAACCGTTTCATCCTTCGGTCTCCGGCTTTGGATAGGAACGCCATGAATACTTTGGTTCGAAACCGATCGTTTCGCGCGCATGGACCGTGTCGAGCACGGCGCCGAAGCCGGCGATCGGCCGCGACAGAGCGACATCAGGATAGACCCGGCGCACGAGCGCTTCGGTCTCCTCTTCCATGAATGTGTCGGCGGCGCTCAGGAGGACGCGCAGATGGCCATCGCCTTGCCATTCAAGCGCCCGCAGGAAGCCCTGCCCGGCGTCGCGCGCATCGAGATAGGCCCACAGGTCGCGGGCACTGTCGGCGGTGGCGCGGCGCGGCCCGACGCCCTCGAAAAAAGAACCCGGCGTCTGGATCCACGGCATGCGGATACTGACCGCCGAGAAGGCCCCCCGGCGCACCGCCGCGTCGACGATTTCCTCGCCCAGCCATTTCGACAGGCCGTACGGGTCCTGCGCGCCGACCGGATGGTTCAAGTCGACCGGCAGATAGGGCGGCCGCACAGGTTTCTCGAAAAAGGGATAGCCGAAAACGCTGAAGGACGAGGCATAGACGAAGCGCCTGGCGCCGGCCATGGCAGCTGCCTCGACCACATTGTAGGCGGTCGTGATGTTGGTCTTGAACACCTCGCCGCCGGCCCGGCCGGTCGGCCGCGGAATGGCCGCGACATGCACAACGGCATCGCAATCGCGCACCAGCTGCAGCGTCGATCCCAGATCGGTCAAATCGGCGGTTGCGTGGCGCCATGCGACCTCACCCGGCACCACGGCATCGACACCAAGCACATCGTGGCCGGCCGCAACCAGAGCCTCGGCCACATGGCGGCCAAGCAGGCCGCTGGCTCCGGTGACGATGGTTTTCATATCTCGGCCTCGGCTCCGCAATTAAGCGGCTTGAATATTGTTGATGGTCATACAAATCGAGCACATGCCTGACAAGCGTTGTCAAGGCCATTTCGCGATGGACAAATAGCGCATACGCTTGTCGGAGCGCGGTGCGCAAGGCCGACCAGCACGCTTTGCGTCGAACGGGATTGACTTGGCATCCGCTAGGGTTTTTTGTATGAGCATCAACGATCGGTCAAAGGAGCTCGCCATGTCCGTGGACAGTTTTTCCTCACATCGGCACGATGACGCGGTGCGCCTCGATCCACGCCGTGCAGCCGTTATCGTCATCGATATGGTCAATGAGTTCTGCAAGCCCGGCGGGGCCATGGTCCTGCCTGGGTACGAGACGCTGGTCGCGCCGCAACTGGCCGTGATCGAGGCCGCGCGCGCCGCCGGCGTGCCGGTGATCTGGGTCCATGACAGCCACCGGCCGGGCATGCGACGCGAGCGCGAATGGCTGAAGCGCACACCGCATTGCCTGGATGGAAGCTGGGGGCCGGAGATCATCGAGGATCTCGGCGCCCGCGATGACGAGATCCATGTGATCAAGCGGCGCTACTCGGCCTTCTTTCAAACCGACCTCGACCTGACGCTGAAAGACATGCAGACCGATCAGTTGATCATCTTCGGCGTGGTCACCAACATCTGTGTGCGCTCGACCGTCCATGATGCCTTTTTCGAGGGCTATGAGGTGGTGGTGCCAAGCGATTGCTGCGCGGCGACGGGACCACGCGAGCAGGAAAGCTCGCTCTATGACATAGCGACCCATTTCGGCGTGGTCAGCGATTCGGCTGATGTCGTCGCAGCCCTCCGCGACGGGAGGTCGCTTCAACCAGCGGAGGTCGCGGCTTGAGCTTTTTTCAAACCGGCGACATCCAAGACAGCGGCGATAGGAGTCCGGTGTGACGACTGAAAAGAAACCGCAATCCGAAAAAGGCGCGACGCCGAAAACGCCGAGCGGCGATGCACCCCCGAGCCGCGAGCAAGTGCTGCAACAATACGCCGAGACCGGCTATGAATTGGACCGCCACCCGGCGCACGTCATCCGCCGGGCGCATCAGCGCGCGACGTTGCGCTTCCAGCAGGTGATGGCCGGCGAAGACCTTTCGCCAACGCAATTCGCGGCGCTCGCCACGATCCTCAAGCATGGCGAAGTCTCGCAGAACCATCTCGGCCGGCTGACGGCGATGGACCCGTCGACCATCAGCATCGTCATGCGCAAACTGCTCAAACACGGGCTGATCACGCGCAGCGCCTCCGAAACCGACCAACGCCTGACGATGATCGCGCTGACCGGCAAAGGGACCGACTATACGCTGGAGCGGCTCGAACGCAGCGTCGAGGTCGGGCGGCGGTTCCTGTCGCCGCTCTCACCGGCTGAGCAGGCGACGCTGCTTCGCCTGCTCCAGCGCATCAACGACGACGACCCATCGAATGGCGACGGCGGCAAATAAGCCGCGTCCAGTCCTTTTTTCCATAACAGCAAAAGTGAGAACCGATGTCGTCCGACTCCCAGTCGTCTGCCAACACGCTCGTCGTCCGCAATATCGGTCTCATGCTGAGTGGCGATCTCGCACAACCGATCATCGACGCCGACACCATCGTCGTGAGCGATGGACGCATCACCAGCATTGGCAAGGCAGGCGACATTGATGGCGGCAGCGCGGCGACGATCATCGATGCGATGGGCTGTGCGGTCTCGCCGGGTCTTATCGATAACCACGCCCATCCGGTGGCCGGCGACTGGACGCCTCGGCAGAACCAGATCGGCTGGATGGATTCGACTGTGCATGGCGGCGTCACCACCATGATCTCGGCGGGTGAAGTCCACACGCCGGGCCGACCGCGCGACCTTGTCGGGCTGAAGGCGCTGGCGATCGCTGCCCAACGCACCTTCTCCAACTTCCGTCCGAACGGCATGAAGATCCTGGCCGGGGCACCGATCCTGGAACCCGGCCTTACCGAGGAAGACTTCCGCAGTCTCGCCGAGGCCGGCGTGACGCTTGTCGGCGAGGTCGGACTTGGCGGCGTCAAGGACGGGCCGACCGGCCGGCAGATGATCGCCTGGGCGCGCAAATACGGCATGACCTCGATGACCCACACGGGCGGTCCATCCCTGCCCGGCTCCGGCCGCATCGGCGCGGATGTCGTGCTGGAGGTCGACGCCGACATCGTCGCGCACGTCAATGGCGGGCCAACCGCCCTGCCCGACGCGGAAATACGGCAGATCTGCGAGAAGGGCTCGAGGGCGCTTGAAATCGTCCATAACGGCAATTTGCGCACCGGACTGTTCGTGCTCGACCTGGCAAGGCAGCGCGGCGAACTTTCGCGCGTCATCCTCGGCACCGACAGCCCGGCCGGATCCGGCGTGCAGCCGCTTGGCATCCTGCGAACCCTGACCATGCTGGCTTCGCTGGGTGGTATCGCGCCGGAAGTGGCGTTCTGTCTTGCCAGCGGCAACACGGCGCGTGTGCGCGGACTGGATGATCGCGGCATCATCGAGGCCGGTCGCGCCGCCGACCTGATCTTCATGGATCAAGCGATCGGCGGTGCCGGCGACGGGCTGCTCGACAGCGTGGCGCTGGGCAATCTTCCAGGCATTGGAATGGTCGTCATCGACGGCGTGGTGCGGACCGGCCGGAGCAGAAATACGCCTCCGGCGATGCGGGTGCCGGAAGTCCTGGCGGCCTGACGGTCAGCCGACGCCGTCAATCCCGACAATCTTGTCCTTGGTCAGCCCGCCGACGCGCGGGTGCGGCCTGCCGGAATCGGTGACGGCGATAGCGACGACGATCTCGTCGGCCCGCGGTGCGTCGGGAACACGAACCTCCATGCCGTCGAAATGGCTGCGCACCCGCGCCGCATCCTTGTGACCGAGCGGAATATCGAGCGGCACGCCGAGGCCGCCGCGCTTCTTCGATGAAGGAATGAGCGCGGCCCCCTTGCCGAGCACATCGCGGAACGGGGCACCGAGCTTTGGATGAAGGATGGCGGCGGCATGTTCGAGCTCACCGTCGGCGCCGACGGCGGCGGCCTTGCCGAAGCTCTCGACCCGGTCGCCGACAATGCCCAGAGCAGCGACGGCGCGCTTGGGCAAGATATCTCCCAATGCTTCGCCTATGGCGCTCAGTGCCGACAGGTCCTCGACGTAGGTACCCGCATAGGGGTTGCGGATCACCGCGATGGCTGCGGCACGCCGCGTCGGCGGATCGACGGGCCGCCCGCCTTCGATCCGGGTTTCCTCGACGATGGTGATGATACGGCGGATTTCCGGGTTCATCGCAATCCGTCCTCGCCCTTGATGTCGGCGGCGGAAAGCCCGCCGACCCGTGCATGAACGCGTGCGCCGGTGGTCATCGCCAGGATGACGGCCATTTCGTCGCCGCGCGGCGCATCGGCAATGCCGATCTCGATCGCATCGAAATGGCTGCGCACATAGGAGGCGTTTATGTGCGTGATCGGGATATCGATGCGCGTTCCGGGGCCGCCGACCTTCTTGGTCGAAGGCACGATCGCCTTGGCATTGCCGAGCAGTTCACGCATCGCATAGCCGCCCGGATTATGCCAGAGCGCGCCGTGTTCAAGCTCGCCGGCGGCGCCGACTATGGCACCCTTGCCATAGCCTTCGATGGCCTGGCCGCCTTCACCAATGGCGTCGATCAGGCGCCGAGCCATATCGAGACCGAGCGGCTTCAGGTCTTCCATGAAGCCAGTGATCTCTTCGACATAACGTCCGGCAAAAGGGTTGGCGATGACCGCGACGACCGCGCCCCGCTTGAGCGGGCGTGCCGCGTGGGGTCCGCCCTCATGGAATATCTCTTCGACCTGAACCAGAAATTTCCTGACCACCACAGCCGGCATCGTTCGCTTCCTTCATCCCGTCGTTCATAAAAACTCATTAGAGTATCAACAATTATGCCCATGGACATTTGTCAAGCGCAGACGTCGAGCAAGTGGGCGAAGGGCCAAGAAAACTGCATCGGATGACGATTGACAGCCTGTTAAGCCGCTCCTAAACTCATATGACCATCAACGAACTCGCCGTTGTCCCGGCGGACACGTGGGGATGGTCAAAGCGTGGCTTCAAAAGCTGAAAAAAGCTGAAGGGGAATGACATGAAAAGGGCGCTCAAGAGTTTATTTCTGGCCGGCACGATGCTTGCCATTTCGTTCGGACCGGCCGCGGCACAGGCCAAGGTTTCCGTGGCCGCCATCTCGGGATATTTTGCCCAGGGCTTCGGCGTTTCGATCGTCAACGGCCTCAACAAGGCCAAGACCGATTTCGGCATCGACCTCAAGCTGGTCGACACCGGCAATCGCGCGCTCGACTACCAGCAGCAGTTCGAGAATCTTGCCAAGGGCAAACAGTACGACCTCATCTTCGTGATGGGCTGGGAGCTGGTGGACTCGCTGCAAAAGGTCAGCGCCGAATATCCTGACCAGCGCTTCGTGTTCATCGATGGCGTCCTCGACAACCCCAAGATGATCTACGCCAATTTCGCCGAGGAGCAGGGATCCTTCGTCGCCGGCGCGCTTGCCGGCATGATCGAAGCCAAGGGCACCGCCTTCGACAAGATCGGCGACGGCAAGGCGATCGGCTTTGTCGGCGGCCGAGATATCCCGGTGATCCGCAACTTCCTGGGCGGCTACGAGCAAGGCGCTAAATATGCCGCGCCCGACGTCAAGGTAAACTCCGTCTTCGCCGGAACCTTCGACGACCCGGCCAAGGGAAGCGAACTTGCCCAGGCGCTTTACGGCCAAGGCTCCGACATTGTCTACAACGTCGCCGGCCCGACGGGTGAAGGCGTGATGCAGGCAAGTGCCGCGGTCGACAAATATTCGATCGGCGTCGACATCGACATGTGCGGCTCGGCTCCCGGAAATGTGCTCGCCAGCATGCTGAAGCGCGGCGACATCGCCGTCTACACGCTGATCAAGGACGAGGTCGAGGGCCGCAAGATCACCGCCGGCACCCGCACTTTCGACCTCGCCTCGGGCGGTGTCGAGGTCAAGGTCTGCGATGACATCGCCGCCAAGATCCCGGCAGAGATGACCGCCAAGCTCGATGAGATCAAAAAGGGCATCGTTGACGGCAAGATCGTGATCGCCAAGGCAAAATAAGCCAACAACAGCGCCTCCCTCCCAAGAAAGCGCTACACTGATCCGCCGCGGCTTGCCGCGGCGGATCAGTGTCCAATCTGCGAGAGCCACGTTGTCGAACACGCCGGGGTCGCCGACCCTCCACAGCAATGCCGCGATGGCCGTCGAGTTGACTGGCATCACCAAGCGTTTTGGCGCATTCGTCGCCAATGACGGCATCGACCTTGCGGTCCGCTGCGGCGAGATCCACGCCATCATCGGCGAGAACGGCGCCGGCAAGACGACGCTGATGAACATCCTGTTCGGCCTCTTGCAGCCGGACGAAGGCTCGATCCGGCTGAACGGTGAAGAGATCGTGATCGCCGACCCGTCCGTGGCGATAAAGGCCGGCCTCGGCATGGTTCACCAGCATTTCAAGCTGGTTCCCTCGCTCTCGGTTGCCGACAACGTCTTTCTCGGCATGGAAATCCGTCGCCATGGGCTGATCGACCACGCCGCACAGGTTGCGCGCACGCGTGATCTGTCGAAGCGCTTCGGCTTGCAGGTCGATCCGACCGAGCGCGTCGGACTGCTCTCGGTCGGCATAGAGCAACGCATCGAAATCCTGAAGGTCCTGGTGCGCGGCGCGCGCACCATCATCCTCGACGAACCGACCGCCGTGCTGACGCCGCAGGAAAGCCGTGAACTGTTCCAGACACTGCGCAGCTTCGTGGCCGAAGGCATGACGGTGATCTTCATTTCGCATCACTTGGAAGAAGTGATGGAAGTGTCCGACACGGTGACGGTGCTGCGCAACGGCAGGAAGGTGGCGACCCGGCCGACGGCCGAACTCAGCAAGGACGAGTTGGTGCATATGATGGTCGGCCGCGAGGTCAGCTTCGACCGCCGGGCGCGTGCGTCGCTGCACGGCGACGTGGTGCTCGAAGTGAAGGATCTGTGGGCGCGCGACGATCGCCTGCTGCCGGCCCTTCGCAACGCCAGTTTCACCGTCCGCTCCGGCGAGGTGGTGGGGATCGCGGGTGTGGCCGGCAATGGTCAGACGGAGCTGGCGGAAGTGCTTTCGGGCCTGCGACCGGCAAGCCATGGCGGGGCGTGGCTGAAGGGCCAGAATCTCACCGCTCTCTCCCCCGCCGCGATCCGCCAGGCAGGCCTCGCCCATGTTCCAGGCGACCGCATGGTGCGCGGGGTCGATCGCAACGCTTCGATAGCGGCCAACACCCTGATGGGCCGCCAGCATCGCGCGCCATGGAGCCGCGGCGGCATGCTCAACTGGAATGCCATAAATCAAAACGCCGAAACGCTGATCAAGGACTTTGATATTCGCGCGCGGGGACCGGGCGATGCCGTCAAGCGGCTTTCGGGTGGAAATATCCAGAAGGTCGTTCTGGCACGCGAATTCACCAATGGCGCCGATTTCCTGCTGATCGACCAGCCGACGCGCGGCGTCGACATCGGCGCCCAGGAGGCCATTCATGACGAGATCATGCGCCAGCGCGCCGCCGGCCGCGCAATCCTGCTGATTTCCGTGCAGCTCGACGAACTGGCCGCCCTTGCCGACCGCATCCTGGTGATGTTCAACGGGCGGATCATGGGCGAGGTCGCCGGCGACGATGCCGACGAGGAGCGCATCGGCATGATGATGGCAGGCGTGGCCGCGCCGGAATTCGCCGCGGAGATCGCATCATGAAAGACCATTTGCGTGCCGTTTCCGGCCAGGTCATCGCCATCGGCGTGGCGCTGCTGATGGGCGCGATCATCATCCTCATGGTCGGCGAAAGCCCGTTGCGTGTGTTCATGACGCTGTTGCGCGGCGCCTTCGGCGATCAGGAGAAGATCGCCGGGACCTTGCTGCAGACGACGCCGATCCTGATCTGCGGTGTCGCCGCCTGCATCGGCCTGCGCGGCGGCATGTTCAACGTCGGCATCGAGGGCCAGCTGTTCCTCGGCGGCTTCGCTGCCGCCTGGGTCGGCTTTGCCATGCCCCTGCCCGCGGGCATTCACACGCTGGCCGCGCTGGCGCTCGCGGTCGTGGCAGGCGCGGCCTGGGTCGCCATCCCCGCCTACTTCCGCGCCCGCTACAACACCAACGAGGTCGTCTCGACGATCCTGTCGAACTACGTGGCGGTGCTGCTCACGTCCTACTTCACCATCTTCCTGTTCAAGCGGCCGGGTGGCTGGTCGGAGACGCCGCCGATCCTGGCGACTTCCTATCTGCCGGAGATCTTCACCTTTTCGCGGTTGAACTGGGGCCTGGTCATTGGCCTGGTGCTGGCGGTCGGCGCAGCCCTTGTCTTCCGCTACACCAAATGGGGTTACGGCGTCACGATGGTCGGTTCGGCGCCGAAATTCGCCGAATATGGCGGCGTCAACGTGAAACGGCAGGGTTTCCTGGTCCTGCTGCTTTCGGGGGCCGTCGGCGGGCTGGCCGGCGGCGTCGAGACGCTCGGCGTCCATCACCGCTTCATGGAAGGATTTGCCCCCGGTTTCGGCTTCGACGGGCTGATCGCCGCCCTGCTTGCCAATGGCTCGCCTGTCGCCACCATCTTCACCGCACTGTTCTTCGGCGCCCTGCGCAACGGATCGCTGCTGCTCGAGGTCGATACCAGCGCGTCGCGCGAGATCATCACCGTGATCCAGGCGCTGATCATCCTCAGCGTGTCGGCCCAGGTGCTGGTGAGAAAGCGCGGCGACAGCCAGGCAGGGGAGCGGCGATGGAAATTCTAGACAAGCTCATCAACGTCGCGCTGATCGCGGCGACGCTTCGCACCACCGCGCCCATCCTCCTGGTCGCGCTTGGCGGCTCGTTCACCACCAAGGCCGGCATCTTCAACATCGGCCTCGAGGGGCAGATGCTGGTCGGCGCCTTCTTCGCCGTCCTCGGTTCGATCTGGACCGGTTCCGCACTGGCGGGGGTCGCCTGCGGCGTTGCGGCGGCGCTCGTCTTCGCCCTGGTTTTTGCTGTCCTGGTGGTGAGCTTCAAGGCCAATGAAGTGGTCGTCGGGCTGGCGCTCAACATCCTGGCCGGCGGCATGACGATCTCGCTGATGAAAGCGATCTTCGGCACGCGCGGTTCGATCGTCGGTCACGGCATCGTCGGCCTGCCGAAAGTCCAGCTGCCCGGTGCCCGCGACCTTCTCGGCTCGTGGGCGCCGCTGATCTCCGGCTTCACGCCGCTCGTCTATGCCGCTTTCATCGCCGTGCCGCTGCTGGTCGTCTGCTACAACCGGACGCGGCTCGGCCTCTATATCCGCGTCGTCGGCGAAAAGCCGGAAGCCGCCGAGGCGCTTGGCATATCGATCACCCGCGTCCGCTACATCGCGTCCCTGCTGTGCGGATTGCTGGCGGGCCTCGCCGGCGCGCATCTGTCACTCGGCTACATCACCATGTTCACCGAAAACATGTCGTCGGGCCGTGGTTTCATGGCGGTGGCGATCCTGATCTTTTCCAACGGCGATCCGCTGAAGGTTCTGGCCGGCTGCCTGCTGTTCGGCTTCGCCGATGCTTTTTCGCTGCGCCTGCAGACGTTCGGCTATCCCTCCTACCTGGTTCTCACCGTCCCCTATGTCGTCGCGCTGATCGCATTGTTCGCGCTGTCCTACCGGGCGCGTCCAAGGGTTATCGCCGAGACGCTGGAATCGATGCGTAAGCTGCTGTCGGTCGACAAGAACACTGAACCCGGCCGCAAAAATCCCCAGTGAAGGAAGCCTTTATGGAACGCATAATCCTCGACGTGGATTCGGCCGGCGACGATATTCTCGCCGTGCTGTTTGCAGCGGTCAATCCGAAGCTCCGGCTCGAGGGCGTGACCACCGTGACCGGTGCTGCCGGCCCGATCGAGCAGGTCACCAACGTCGTCCTCAACACGCTGACGCTCGCCGGGCGTGACGACATCCCGGTTCACGCCGGCGCGTGGCGGCCGATCGTCGGCAACGCCAAGGCCGACATGGAGGCGCCGGTGCATTTCGAAAAACGGCTCGTTGCCCGTTTCGGCGATCGCCTGAAGAAGTTCAACCCGCCGGCGCCGACGCCGGTGCGCCAGGCCACATCGGGACATGCGGTCGATTTCATCATCGGCACGGTCATGGCCAATCCGGGCGAGATCACGCTGGTGACGACCGGCCCGCTGACCAACGCGGCGATGGCGCTGTTGCAGGAGCCGGGACTGACCGGTGCACTGAAGCGGCTGATCGTGCTCGGCGGTAATTTCCAGACACCGGGCAACATCACACCCCTGTCGGAGTACAACATCTGGGCCGATCCGGAGGCTTCGCGCATCGTGCTCAACGCCGATGTCGAGAAGATCCTCGTCCCGCTCGACATCTGCGAGGACAACCGCGTCGCCGATTCGATGCTGACACGCGACGACATCGCCGACATGCAGGCCGTGGCGAGGGACAATCCCGTCCTTGAGATGATCGCCGACAGCTTCCCGATCTACATCGACATCTGGCGCGAATTCTTCGACCTCGTCGGGTTCCCGATGGACGACGTGATCACCGTGGCGCTGGCTTTCGATCCCGGCCTGGCGACGATGACCGAGCCGCTGTTCGCCGACGTCGTGCTCGACGGCCGGCTGGCGCGCGGCCAGACCGTCGCTTATCGCGGCCGGCAATTGCTGCCCGGCGGCGGGCCCAAGACCACCCGCATCTGCACCGGCCTCGACGGCCGGCGTTTCCTCGACGGCTTCAAGAAAACCATAGCGCGCTACGAGCGGGCGGCGTGAAAGACGACATGATGACCAAGCCAACTCCTATCCTGTTCGACTGCGACCCCGGCCACGACGACGCCATTGCGCTGGTCATGGCGCATCGCTCGCCGGCCATCGAACTCATCGGCGTCACCACGACCTGCGGCAATGCGGAGGTCGAGAAGACGACCGCCAATGCCTTGCGCATCCTTGAATATATCGGCGCCGGCGACGTGCCTGTCGCGCAGGGCTGTCACCGCCCGCTGGCGCGCCCGCTGGTGCTCGGCACCGCCGATGGCCCGAGCGGGCTCGAGGGCTCGCCCTACCTGCCGCAGGCGACGATTAAGCCGGTCGACCAGCATGCCGTCGATTTCCTGGCCGACAGACTGCGCGCCGCGCCCGAACCGATCCTGGTCGTTGCCACCGGCCCGCTCAGCAATATCGGCCTGATGATCCTCAAGCATCGCGACGTGCTGCCCAAGATCAAGGAGCTGATCTGGATGGGCGGCGTGTTCTACCGCAAGAGCGAGATCATCACGCCGACCGAGTTCAACGCGTTCTGCGACCCCGAAGCGCTGAAGATCGTCCTCGACAGCGGCGTGCCGATCCTGATGGTCGGCCTCGACGTCACCATGCAGGTGCTGATCGAGGCGCCGCAATATGCCGAACTCGCCACCATCGACACGCCGCTCGGCCGGCTCGTCAACGACTGGCTGCTGTTCTACGAGAAGCTGCACCGCAACTCGATGGGCGTCGGCGGCGCCATGCACGATCCGCTGGCGCTGGCGCTGGCCATCGACCCGACATTGGTGCGCACGCGCCCTGCCCATATCGGCGTCGATCTGTCCGGCACCTACGCCTTCGGCGCGACCATCGCCGATTACTGGGGCGAGCGCGGTGAAAAGGACAATGCCCGCATCGCCCACGAGGTCGATGCGGACCGCTTCTTCAAGCTGATGTTCGATCTGCTGCGGGACTGAACGGAGCGCCGCGGCGCAGGCAGCGTTTCACGATAGGAATTTTTTCTTGACTCCCTGCCCTCAGCTATGGTATATTTTTGTCTATGGTGCAGATTTACGCCAATGACCCGCCGCACAGGCGGGTTTTTGTTTGCTCCGTCAAATCTCCCTGACAATTCAGCCGCGTGAGATGTCAGGGTCAGTTGAGCTGGTTGAGGATTCCAGAGCTGCTCGCGACCATCAAACTCCTGTAGATCAGGAACGCCAGTGTACAGATCGCGGCTAGCGCGATCGGCACGCCGAACGGCACCACGCCCTTGCGGTCCAGATGCTGCACGACAAGCCGAAAAGCGCCCGCGGGCAGCATGAACGGGTTTTTCACGATCGCCGCGGTCGCCAGGGCGAAAACCAGAAGCAGCACCGAAAACACCGCGAGAGCGCCGCCGCTGATCAGGAATGGCACGACTGCCAGCAGCTTGACATCCCCGGCGCCGATCTTGCGCAAGGCCCAGAAGGGGAAGAGCGCGACGAACAGCAGAAGTCCGGCGAGAGCGCTCAGCCCCATGTCCCACCACGATCCGGACTGGAGCGACAGCAACAGCAGGCCCCCGGCGCCCAGGCAGAGCAGCAGCAGCACGTCGCGATTGGAAATCTTCTGGGTGGTGAAGTCGAGCCAGCCAATCCTTGCCAGCAGAGGGATGGCGAGCACCTTCAGCAGCAGCGCCTCGACGAGCAGCATGCTAGCGCTCGACGTTCTGCACGCTTGACGACAAAAGCTTCAGATTGTTGGCGACGGTCGGGTCGTTGGGCGCCAGTTCGTAAGCCTTGAGGAAGTTCGAGCGCGCATCCTGCAGCTTGCCGCGCAGCAGGTAGGAATAGCCGACATTGTTGTAATATTCGGGCGTCGCGCCGACCAGCTTGAAGGCCTTGGCATAGGCCTTGTCGGACAGGTCGAAGCGGCGGATCCGGTCGGTGCAGGCGGCCAGCCCCATCCAGGCGTTGCCATCATTGGGCGCCAGCTGCGTCGCCTTGAAGAACAGCGCGCCGGCATTGCCGTAATTCTCGGCACGGAACTGGTTTTTGGCTTCGGCAACGGCCTGGTCCGAGGCGTAATATTCGACATCGCTGACCGTCTTCAGCCCGTCGAAAGCATCGCCAAACGACGTCACGTCGCCTTTCGACGGCTCGTTGGTGCGGACGACCCCGTCGGTTATGTCCGCCGTCTGGCAGCCGGCAAGCACCGCCATGAGCAGACAGGCCGCGGCCACGATAACCCTCTTCATAAATGTGTCCCCTGGGTCCCCGACTCACATTAGGACCAAATGATATATCAAACTAGAAGAAAACGCCTCTCATGCGAATGATCACCGGCAACATGATAACCATCATAACCACCGGGAAGATACACAGCCCCAATGGAATCATCATCTTCACAGGCAGAGAATTGGCGCGTTCCTCTGCACTCAGAATCCTCTGACCGCGCATCTCTTCGCTGTAAACGCGCAAAGCGTCGGTCAGGCTCGTGCCAAGTTCTTCCGACTGCCTAAACAGCACAGCCAAAGCCCGCGCCTCATCAAGTCCGACGCGGTCAGCGAGTTCGCGCAGTGCTTCTCGCAGCGGCTTACCGGCGCGCAGTTGCAGAGTCATGATCGAAAGCTGAATGCCGAGCCATTTGTGAGTGCCGGCCAGTTCGCCACTGACACGTTCGACCGCCGCCTCCAGGCTCATGCCGGCATCGGCGCAAGTGATCATCATATCCATGAAATCCGGAAAGCCGCGACGGTAGATCTTTTTTTGCCCGCTCTCAAAGCGATCAAGCAAAATGCTTGGGATCACGATGCAGCCGAGGCCGAATAACGCAGACACGGCTAAAGTCACGAAACCGGGCAATTGGGGCGGCAATACCCTGGACAGGAGCGCGTAGGCAGCTAAAAACCCGATACCGACTGCACCAAGCCGCGACAACGTATAGATCAGCGGCGCACTTGCCTGATAGAATCCGGCGCGAAAGAGTTTTGCTTCCAGCGCGCTTGGCTCGTTCCGCTCCTTCTCCATTGATCGGAAATACGCCTCGACTGGACGCTGCGCCGCAATCTTGGCAATCTGTTCCTGGCCAACGAGCGACCGGCGGTTGGCAATTTCATCGGCCATCAGGTTTTGCGCTACTAGCTTTCGCGTCTGCAGCGCCGGCAATAAGATAAGCGCACCGAATAAGAAAAGCGCCACCGCCGCCACGAAAACGGCACTGGAAACCAGGAGACCCAGGTCTTCTTGGAAGTTCGAAAACAGATTTATGGCTCGCTCCCTTCAGAAATCAAAATTGACCATGCGATACATGATAAAGTCGCCGAGAAGGGCCCACAGGCCGAAGGTCAAAAATACAGGCGTGATCAGTGGGCTCTTCCAAACCCCACCGTAGTAACTCGGAGATACAACGAGAAGGATTCCGAACATCACCAGCGGAAACAGCGAGATGATCCACGCGGATACTCGACCTTCGGCCGAAAGCGCCCTGATCTTCAACCTGAGTTTCTGTCTTTCGCGCAGTACCGACGAAAGATTGGACAGTATCCCGGTCAAATTGCCTCCGGTCTTAGCCTGAATCGATAGCGACACCGACAGCAGATGAAGGCCTTCGAAGCCAACACGTTGGGAAAGTTTTCGTACGGCCTGCTCCATGCTGAGGCCAAAAGTAATTTCGTCCGCCACGATGCCGAACTCGGTGCCGAGCGGATCCGGCATTTCACGGGCGACGAGACCAATCGCCACAGAAGCCGGATGTCCGGCGCGCAGTGAACGAACAATCATGTCTAGTGCATCCGGCAATTGCCTCGCGAACTTCTGGATTCGCCTATTACGAGCGCGGCGGAGAACGAGAAATGGCAGCACAAATCCGACCACCAGAAAAACGATAAGTGCCGACAAGGTTGAGAAGCGCAGTATCATCGACATAAGCAACGCCAGTACCAGCCCGGCGAGGAGGAAAATCGCGGCGAAGGCCAATGGGTTTCCAGTAATGCCGGATTGTGTGTAGAGCCGGTTCAGCCCGACTAGACCAAAGAGAAAGTCACCCGACTCGGACAGCCCGCGCTCGCGCAACAATCCTTGCAAGGTCCGTTCGGCCGGAGTGTCATCAGTCAGCCGCCTCAGCCGATGATTGATCGCGCCCATCCGTGACCGGCGATTAGCAAAGGAAAGATACAGCGCCTCGCCGGCGAGAATGACCGATGCCGCCGCGAGCACATAGATAAAGTAGAGCAGAGCCTGACCAGTCAACATCAGAGGGCAACCTGCGGGTTGAAGGCGTCCTTGGCAAAATGATGGCCAAGCGTCGCCGCCTCCGGGGCGAAGCGCGGGCGGACACCGGTGGCGCGAAAATCTCCGATGACCTTGCCTTCGGCTGTCACCTCACGGCGGACGAAATGATAGATCTCCTGGAGCTGCACGACATTGCCCTCCATGCCAGTCAGTTCCGATATGGAGGTGACACGCCGGCCGCCGTCCGAAAGACGCTGTGTCTGCACAATGATGTCGATGGCGGAGGCGATCTGCGCCCGGATCGAATCATGCGTCATCGGCATGCCGGCCATGCCAACCATTTGTTCGAGCCGCGAGATCGCGTCGCGCGGCGTGTTGGCATGGATTGTTGTCATCGAGCCTTCATGGCCGGTGTTCATCGCCTGCAGCATGTCGAAAGCTTCCTCGCCGCGAACTTCGCCGACGATGATGCGGTCCGGCCGCATGCGCAGTGCGTTCTTGAGCAGTTCGCGCTGGCGAACTTCGCCCTTACCCTCGACATTGGGCGGGCGCGTCTCCAGCCGGCCGACATGCGGCTGCTGCAGTTGCAGTTCGGCCGCGTCCTCGATGGTGATCAGCCGCTCTTTCGAAGGGATGTAGCTCGACAGAGCATTGAGCAAGGTGGTCTTGCCGCTGCCTGTGCCGCCCGAAACCAGGATCGATTTGCGCGCCTGCACGGCGATCCGCAGCAGTTCGATCATCGGCGGACGGATCGAATTGAATGCCATCAAACGCTCAAGCGAATAAGGGTTCTTCGAGAATTTGCGGATCGACACCAGGGGACCGTCGACCGAGACTGGCCGCACCGCGATGTTGACGCGCGAGCCGTCTTCCAGCCGCGCATCGACCATGGGCGACGATTCATCGACCCGCCTGCCGATCGCCGAAACGATCCTGTTGATGACGCGCAGCAGATGCGCCTCGTCCCGAAACCGGATGGGCGTTTCTTCGACAATGCCACGCCGCTCGATGAAAACGCGCTTGTGGGTGTTGATCAGTATGTCGGTAATGGAATCGTCCTTGAGCAGCGGTTCGATTGGCCCGAGCCCGAGCATCTCGTCGGCGGTGTCGCTGGTGAGTTGATCGAGTTCGCGCGCATTCAGCGGCACCGCGCGAGCGCGAACGAACTCGCGAACGATCGGACGGATCTCGTTCAGGATTTCATCTTTGGAAGCGCTTTCAAGAGCGGTCAGGTTGAACCGGTCGATCAAGTGGCGATGTAGCTCGACCTTGATCGTCAGGAAATCGTCACCATGCGCTTCGATCTCGGCTGACGGAGATAGTGCGGGAACAACAGCCAGCGCTGCGAACGGCTCGGCTTTTGCCACAACCTTCGATTCACTTGGCCCCTTGATGAACCGCCCCAGCATAATCGCTTATACTCCCCTTAGTTCCCTCATTAGCGGAAACTAACTGTTAACCACGGAAGGCACAAGCGCCCAGGCGGTCTGCGTATCCTCAATACTTTCCACATAGTTAAGATCAGGAGCCTGTAATAACGTGCTTATTTGATATGGCTGCGGCTTGCGGCCGGAGCGTCGATTTCCCTTTCCGGGCTCATCCGATTTTCCGGGATAAACCGCCCGACATCGGCAGCTAAGCCCTTAGATATAAAGGAATATGCATTATTACTAATGCTTCCTCAATCCTGCCACATCCGGGACCAAATTGTGAACAAATGGTTAAGGCGCTTGAAAAACGAAAAGAATCAAGCTGTTGAGTAAAATCGGAAGTGTAATATTCTTGCCGAATCATGTACAGGAAAGTTAAGGAACCCTTAATCTCGTTTGACTCTACGTTTTCTCGGGACCTAGGATCGAGATGACGGGGGATGCTTGGGTATGGATTTCATCCTTTGCTCTGTCTCGTCGGGTTCCAACCTCCAAAGGGAGAAATTGACATGAAGAAGCTCATGACGATGACCCGGCAGTTCCGCGACGATGAAAACGGCGCTGCCATGGTCGAATATTCCATCCTCATCGGCATTATCACTGCGGCCGTGATCACGTTGATCATCGCAGTTGGCGCCTACGTCACCGGCGCATGGACCGCCCTCTGCGACAATCTGAACACCACAACGATCGGATGCACCGTGACGGCCGCAGGTTGATCTAGATGAAATGGCCAAGTCCGGGAAGAAGTGTCGGGCTTGGCCAATCACTAAATAGCAGAGTTAACGCTAGGACGGGGCGAACTTCATGCGCGCTAATACTGCCATCATGATCGTGCTTGCCGGCGTGTTTGGCATTCTGGCGGTGGTGCTCGCCAATATCTGGCTGGCCAGCCAGCGCAGTGCCATGGCGCAGACGGGCGCCGTTCAAGGCAGCACGGTCGTGGTAGCGGCAATGCCGCTGAAGTTCGGCGACACGCTCACCGCAGACAAATTGCGCGAAGTCGCATGGCCGGCAGGCTCGATTCCAACGGGCGCCTTCAAGACAACGAAAGAGGCCTTGGCCGGCGAAGGCACAAGGCAGGCGTTGCAGACCATTAGCGCCAACGAGCCTGTACTCGCCAGCAAGATCACCGGGCCTGGCCAGCGTGCCACGCTTTCCGCGGTGCTTGGCGAAGGCATGAAAGCCGTTTCCATCAGGGTGAACGATGTGCTCGGCGTTGCCGGTTTCGTCTTCCCGGGCGACCGGGTCGATGTGCTGCTGACGCGAACCGTGCGCGGCGACGATGGCGCGGACAAGAGTTTCGTCGACGTACTGCTGCAGAGCATGAAGGTGCTCGCCATCGACCAGGTGGCCGACGTCAGCAAAGAGAGCCCGACGGTGGTCAAATCCGTGACACTCGAGGCCAGCACCAGGGATGCCCAGAAACTGACACTGGCGGCAGGGGCCGGCCAATTGTCGCTGGCGTTGCGCCAGGCCGCCGCCAACAAGGGCGAGACGACCGAACGTGTGACGCTTTCCGACCTGACCGGCGAAACACCGGCCGATGTCGCCGCCAGACAGGCGGAACTCGACAAGAAGGCAGCAGCGGAAGCCGCGGCCGCGGAGGAACGCAAACGCGCCGCAGACAAGATAGCCGGTTTGACGCAGGCCGTGGAAAAAGTGGGAAGCCGCCTCGACGAACTGGGCAAGGTAAAGCCGGCTCCAGCCGTGGTGGCGGCACCGCAGCCGGTCGTCAAGGAAGTGGTCAAATATGTGACCCCCGCGCCGCCGGCACGAGCGACGATCGGCGTCTTTCGGGGCGTGAAACTCGAGACATATGACGTGCCGCGACAACCATGATAAGGTGCGGCTAATAAAACGAGGCTGCCACGGGCAGCGAGTTTGGGAGACGGGGATGCAGGGGGTTTGGGTGAGAATGGTGGCGGCCGTGTTGGCCTGTATGGCGACGCTGTTGCTGTCGAGCCTGGCGGCCGATGCGGCTGACCGTTTCATCGACGTGTCGACCCCCAGCGTCCATCGGATCTTCCTGCCGATGTCGCAATCGGTAACGATCCAGGTGAGTGCCAATCTGGGCGATATCGTCGTCGGCGACGAGAAGATCGCCGATGCCCAGCCGATGACCGACCGCACGCTCTATGTCATCGGCAAGGGCGCCGGCACCACCACGGTCAACCTGTTCTCGACGGACAAGCGCTCGCTCGGCGCCCTCCAGATCGAGGTCGGCGTCGATGTCAGCGACATGGCGCAGGCGATCCGCCAGGTGGCGCCAAAGTCGCGCATCGAAGTCGGCTCGGTCAATGGCCGGGTCAGGCTTGGCGGTCATGTCAAGGACGGGGCCACGCTGGCAGCGATCGTGGAGGTGGCCCAGCAATACGGTCCTGACGCCATCATCAATTCCGTCATCGTCGACGACAGCCAGCAGGTCAATCTCGAAGTGCGCGTGCTCGAAGCCAAACGCAACACCGGCCGCGATCTCGGCGTGTCGATCAAGAGCAGGAACGGCGATGGCACGACCCGTACCGGTACCGGTGTTGCTGCCGTCGACGAAGACGGTGTCGTGCTCGGACCGGGCGGTCTGCTCAGCGGCCTCCTGTCCAACTCGGCTCCCTTCGGAGCGCTGATCACGCGCGTCATCGACAGCAACATCAAGGTGGATCTGATCATCGAGGCGCTCGAGTCCAAAGGCGCGGTCCGCATGCTCGCGAACCCCAACCTCACCACGCTTTCCGGCGAACAGGCCAGCTTCAACGCCGGCGGGGAAGTGCCTATCCGCACTCTCGACAAAGATGGCGAGATAAGCATCGTGTACAAGCAATTCGGCGTCAATCTGCTGTTCACGCCGGTCGTACTCGACGACGGCAAGATCCATATGAAGCTGGCGCCGGAGGTGAGCGACCTGACCGGCTTCACCACCGCCGGCGACCCGATCTTCACCAATCGCAAACTGTCGACCGTCGTCGAGTTGCGCGACGGCCAGAGCTTCGCGGTCGGGGGGCTTCTTTCGAGCAAGACGACCAAGCTGCAGGACCAGGTGCCTTGGCTCGGCCAGGTGCCTGTGATCGGGACGCTGTTTCGCAGTTCGAGCAACCAGAAGGAAGAGACCGAACTGGTCGTCATCGTCACGCCGCACATCGTGCGGCCGGTGAAGCCCGGCGAGCAACTGGCGACGCCGTTCGACAAGACCCGGCCTGCCAACGATCCGGAATTCTTCGTGCTCGGCCAGCTGGAAGTGACCAAGGACATGGTCCGCAAATATGAACTGGGCGAAGGCGTCACCGGCCCCTATGGCCACATGCTCGACTTCAAATCGAAGGACAAGATGCTCTATGTCAAGAAATAGCGCCTTGATCCTCATTCTGTGCACCGGCGCGCTGTCGGGCTGCGCCGCGGACTATCTGAACCACTATGACTCAGTGACCCTGGCCGCCGGCGACACGCAGAAATTCAATTCGCTGCTGCAGACGGTCGACCCGCTCAATCCGGCATCCCGAAACACTCATATCGAAGGCGACGGGACGCGCGCCGCACTTGTCGCGCGTAACTACAAATTTCCGCCGCCACCGCCACCGCCGCCGGCGATCACGGTCAATGTCGGCGGATCGGGTGTGACGCAGTGAATTGAACGGAAGGATGCGGAGGGCGCCGGGCATGCGAGGTGCCCTGGCGCGAGGTGAAAGAGAGTAAGGTCATGTTGGGGACCGTTCGTGCCTTCTGGAACGATCAACGGGGCGTAGCGATGATCCTCGTCGCCATCATGCTGCCGGTGATCATCGGTTTTGCTCTGCTGGTCATCGATATGTCCCGCGCCAACAGTCTGCACAATGACCTTCAGAAGGGCGCCGATTCCTTCGCGCTCGCGGCTGCAGCAGAGCTTGACGGCAAGTCGGACGCGATCACCCGCAGCGACAACGCCCTTGCTACGCTTGTCTTCAACACCTACCGTTTCGCTCAGCCAGCTACTGGCGATCCGCCTGGGGCCAAAGAACTGGAGGCGGCAGGCGTCACGAGGCGATATCTCCGCTCAATCCCGGCTGATGACAGCAGCCCAATCGTTGCCGCGAACGTGGTCACCGACGAGGAAAACGATGCTGACGAAGCCAAATTCGTTGAGGTCACTGTGACGCCAATTGGCTTCGCGGCAATGTTCCCCGCCAGTTTTGTGGGTAGCGCCGTTAACGGCTTCAATATCGGTGCCGTTTCGGTCGCAGGGTTCAAGAGTGCCGTCTGCCACTTCACCCCAGTATTTATGTGCAACCCATACGAATTGGCACCGGGCGGCGTAACCCTGCAGCAGGCAGCAGCCGATCCGAACCTGCGCCGCCGACTGATCGAACTCCGGAAAGTTGGGAATGGCGCCGCCGCCGGACCGGGCAATTTCGGTTTCCTAGAGCCCCCCCAAGGCATAGGCAACGGTGCGCAGGCGCTAGCCCAAACCATTGCGACTTCAAATCCGATCGGTTGCTATGGAAACAACAACGTGACTACCAAAACTGGTCAAAACGCGGGGCCAGTACAGGACGCCTTCAACGTTCGGTTTGGTATAAAAACGACTGGCGGTCACTTCAACACACCCGAATATGGCCCTGCTGCCAACGTGCGAAAGGGTGCGAAAAAGACTCAGGGGAGTGCGAACCAATGCCCCAGCTTCAATCAGTTGACCTTCAACCTAGCTGGGACAATGGGCCTGCCGCGAGACCGTGGCCAGGTCACCCCTCGGTTAGGCAACGGGGACTGGGATCTGGATACCTACTGGAGTACCAACTTCGGGACGACAGTGAAGCCGAGCGCATGGGCGACGACCAAGCCAACTCGCTATGAGGCCTATCGCTACGAGATTTCGGCAGGCCTCGTTGGGACAGCCTCTACTGGTGGGGAGAGGGGAACGCCGCCCTCCCAATGTCAGAACCCGGTAACAACGGTCGATCGCCGCCTGATTTATGGTGCAATTCTCAACTGCCAAGCCCTTTCTGCATTGGGCAATGATCTGTCAGGCCATAGCGAGAACCTCCCCGTCGAATCGTTTGCCAGCTTCTTCCTGACTGAGCCCGTCTTATCGGCATCGGACGATGCCTCAGTCATGGTCGAGCTAGTCGATATCGCCGCAGGGGGACAGGGAACGCTTGACAATTTCGTGCGCGACGAACCGCAGCTTTACAGGTGATGTGGTGTTGATGGGACTCGGATCGATTTTTCGCAGGTTTGGTCGCGAGGAGAGAGGCGCGGTTCTCGTCGAAATGACATTGATTACGCCACTGATGATCAGTCTTTCGGCCGGCGTCTTCGAGTTCGGGAATCTTCTCCATCAGAAGCTCCTGATCGAAGCCGGTCTCAATGATGGGGCGCGCTACGCCGCACGCTGCAATCAGACGTTCAACACGGCGCTCAACTGCGTCACCTACGCGCAAAACATCGCTTCCACAGGATCGTACAATTGTAGTGGAGATTGCAATGTTGCAAGCCGGGTCACCGGTTGGCTGCCGGCGGCGATCACCGTCGATCTCAATCACCTCGTAATTCCTGTGACCGTCGACCCAAATACTGGCTTGGCGAACTACCACAGCACGACAACCTCAGTACGGGCTGTGCGGCTCGAGACCTCTTTCACATATACCGGCGCTTCACTGCTCTCCGTTCTCGGCCTGGGGCCCATCACCTTTTCCGCAGCCCACGAAGAACGCTACATCGGGTGGTGAGATGCGCCCGTTAGCCCAATTCAGAAATGATGAGGCTGGCGCCGCAATGGTGGAAGCCACCATCTGCATGATCCTGCTTCTGACGCTGACTCTCGGCTTCGTGGATTTTGGATACGCTTGGTATCAATGGAATGGCGCGACCAAGGCCGTCCAGGTCGGTGCGCGCATGGCTTCGATTTCAGCCCCGATTGCGCCGGGGATTGCGGCAGCAGGAACCGCGACGACGCCAGGCGATCCGATCCCGTTAGGCAACTACGATTATACGTGCAATGGCGCCACGAGCGCATGCACTTGCGCCGGCGCTGGTTGCGTGGCCGCAACTTTCACTCCCGCCAATTTCAATCGCATTTTTCGCGGCGACGCGACCGGCGTCGGCACCTGCCCGGCGCTTGCCGCGGGGCAACGGCCGGGCATGTGTCATTTCTTCCCACTGCTCCAGCCCGCCAACGTAGTCGTCAGATACGCGGCCACTGGGCTGGGCTACCAAACCCGCCCGGGCGGATCAGTGCCGACAATCACGGTCAGGTTGCAGAATGTGACCTTCCAGTTCTTCTTTCTGGGCGGACTGCTCGGGTTCGGAAACGTCACCATGCCCTCCATGCTAAGCACGGTCACGGGCGAAGACATGAAAAGTACCTGGCCATGAATGCCATCAACACCAAGGTTACACCGACCAAGCGAAAGCAGGTGTCGCTGTTCTCGTCGGATCCGAATTTCAAGCGCGATGTGGCGACGCGGCTCGATGCGCTGGCGATCTATGACGTCAGGGTTTCCGAGACGAGCGACTTTCTCAAGGGGCCGCCGGCGGACACGCGCCCGGGCATCGTCATCCTCGATCTGGGCAATGGCGAGTTGCTCGGCAGGCCGGGCATCGTCGAGGCGCGCGCGCTGTGGGCCAGCGTTCCCCTGATCGCGGTTTCCGACGAGCTGACGTCGGAGCAGACGCGCGTTTTGGTTCGCATGAACGCCTCGGACTGGCTGCACAAGCCGCTCGACGGCAAGGAGCTGCTCAATGCGGTGACCTTCCACGACACCGGCAACCAGGGAACGAAGAGCCGGATCATCACCTTCATCAGCGCCAGCGGCGGCGCGGGCGCCACGACGCTGGCGCTGTCGGCGGCCGAATTCCTGGCTTCGAAATCGGCTGAGCGCGCGGCTTCCACCTGCCTCGTCGACCTGGATTTCCAGAGCGCCAATTGCGGTGCCTATCTCAATCTGTTCAACCAGTTCGACCTTGCCGGCATCATCGGCCAGCCGGAGCGGCTCGATGTCGAGCTGATGGACGTCATCAAGCTGTCGCGCCCGTCCGGCCTCACCCTCTACGCGTTCGAGCGGCCGCAACTGCCGTTCGAGCCGCATGGCAGCGATTTCGTCTTCCGGCTGCTCGACCTCGTCGCCTACCGCTTCGACGACATCGTCATCGACCTGCCCAATCTCGAAACGCCCTGGCACGATTCCGTGCTGTCGACGAGCGACGAGATCTTCATCGTCTTCGAACTCAATGTCGCGTCGCTGCGGCAAGGCAAGCGGCTCTACAAGAAGATCCGCGAGCTGCGCGGCAATGCGGTCTCGATCACGCTTGTCGCCAACAAGCACAAGCGCAAATGGTTCGGGAACCATTTTTCGCGCAGCGAGCTCGAGAAGATCTTCAAGGCGCCGCACATCAAGTCGGTCGCGCTCGACAACGCGCTTCTGACCGATGCGCTGAACAGGGCCATCCCGCCTTCCGAAGTGGATGGACGGGCGCGCTTCAACAAGGATCTGAAGCGGATGTTCAAAGAGCGGCTCGATGACGCTGCCCGATAGATACCGGATCGCCCCAAAGCTCGCCGGCGCCTGCGTGCTCGGCATGGCGCTGGCGCTGTCCGTCCACGACTTCGCCGAGGCGCGATCAGCGCTTTCGGAGCGGCCCCCGCTGCCGGCGATGGGGCCCAGCCTGCGCAAGGCCGTTGCCTTTAGAACCGCCGAGCAGCCGGGCACGATCGTCATCCGCAAGGACGAGAAGGCGCTTTACCTGGTGACCCGCCAGGGCCAGGCGCTGCGCTACCAGATCAGCGTCGGGCGCGACGGGTTCGGCTGGACGGGCGTCGTCAAGGTCGGGGCGAAGACCGAATGGCCGGAGTGGCGCCCGCCGCAGGAAATGCGGGCCCGCCAGCCGGAGCTGCCGAAAATGGTGCCCGCCGGCCCCTACAATCCGCTCGGCGCAAGGGCGCTCTACCTGTCGCGGGACGGGCGCGACACGCTCTACCGCATACACGGCACCAACGACCCGTCGGGTGTCGGCTTCGACGGGACATCGGGTTGTTTTCGTCTCACCAACACGGATGTGATCGATCTTTTCAAACGCGTCGCGGTCGGCGCAAAGGTGGTGGTCCAATGACGATGATCAGCGAACCGGACATGCCGGCGATCGATATCGGAAACCAGGAACAGCGCGAACCGGCTGCCACCGAGAAACCCAGCAAGGCAAAGACGATCGGCGTCATCGTCGCCGGTGGCGCGCTTCTGATCACCGCGGTCAACATGGCGGCCGCGGTCTATCTCTATCGGGGCATGAGCGACCTGCGTTTCGTCGAAGCGCGGCTGGAGCAGCTCGGCGCGTTCGAGCAGCGGATCGCGGCCCGGCTCGACACGGTCAACAACGGTTTTCAGAGCCGGTTCGAGAAACTGGACAGCCAGCTGCAAGGCAGCTTCAACGAGATCGATGCCAGCATTGCCCGGCTGGGGCAGACTATGCCGGTCGCCGGCGGCGAGGCCATGCCGGGTACGGAAGAACCATCCGAGATCGCCACCAGCACGCTGGCGCAAGCACCCGAAGCCCTCGACGGCGAGAGCGCGAGCGAGCCCGGCGTCATCGAAGCGCCCGCACCCAGGAGGAGAATCGCGTCGGCGTCGCCGCCTGCCCCGAGCTCCAACTACCAGCGCATCCAGCAGCCCGACGGCAAGGTCTATTACCGCCGGATCAACTAGACGCCATAGAGCCCAGATCGTGCAGGGTACAGGTAGCGAACGGTCTAGAGATCGCGCTGCAGCGCCAGGATGCGGATGGACCGGACGGACCGCTCCCGCGCCTCAGTGAGGAAGGCGATGTGGCAGTAGGCACAGGCCACGATGCCCAAAAGCAGCACCAGGCTGTTCTTCAAGGTGAAATCGACGGCCAGCGAATACGGAAGACCCTTGGGCGACGTGAATTCGGCAATCGTGCTCGCCGTTTCCGAATGGCTGCCGACGGCGATCATCAGGCCAGCGAAAATCAAGGCGACGTGGTTGGCGAGGAACGAGAATGCCGACTTTTTGGTGTGGCACGCCACCCAGCAGACGATCGCTGCCGCGGCAAGAATGACGGCGTCGACAGCCATGGAACCACCCAGCCAGACATCGACCTGCTGCCAAAGCACCGTCGACAGAGGGCGCAGTTCAAGCCATAGCCACCATGCGGTGGGGCTGGCTGGATAGGTGCCCAGCAACAAGGTCGCCACGCGCTCCCCTGCCAGGACCGCCAGAATGAGAAACGGAAAGGCGAAAAGCAGAAGCGGCTTGCGTTTCATGTTCCCTCGACAATCTGCAAGCCAGGATAGGCCGTATAGATTGCTCAAGGCTTAACAGCCTACTTCCGGCCCTCTCCCGATTGCGAGCGTTCGAGGACGGCGAAGAAGATCACGGTGAGCAGAAGGACGATCAGCAGCAGCACGAACGCGGCCGCCGCGCCTTCGTTGAGCGAAAGGCCGAGAAAGGCACGGCGATAGGCAAAGAAGCTCAGCACTTCGGTCGCATTGCCTGGCCCGCCCTTGGTCAGGACATAGGGCAGATCGTAGGTCCGGAACTCGTTGATCAGCTGGATGATGATGGTGATCGCCGCGACCGGCCGAAGCATCGGCAGCGTGATGTAGAAGAATTGCTGCCAGCCGCGTGCGCCATCCACTTCAGCTGCCTCATAGGGATCTCGCGGCAGAGCGGCGAGCCCCGCGGCGAGGATCAGCACGACGAAGGACATTTGCTGCCAGATGTCGATCGCCGCCATCGTCCAGAGCGCCATGCCTGGCGTGCCGAGCCAGTCGAGGCGCGGCAGGCCGAACGTTTCCATCAGATGATTGGCGATGCCGAGATTGGGCTGGAGCAGCATGCGCCAGATCAAGGCGACGCTGATCGGCGACATCGCCATGGGAATGGTCAGAACCGCGAAATAGACCGGCTTCATCCGGACCGTCCGGTTGAGCATCAGGGCGATGCCGAGCCCGATCACGAATTCGCCGACCACCGTCACCGCCGAATAGCGCACGGTGAGCCAGAGCGCGTTCCAGAACAGCTCATCGCCGATCATCGAGGCGAAATTCTTGAACCCGACAAGCGGCAGAAGCTGCGGCTTGATCAAGGTCATCGAGGAGATCGAGAGGATGCAGGCATAGGCCAGCGGAAAGCCCATCACGATCGCCAGCAGCAGCAGGCCGGGCAAGGCAAAGGCCCAGCCGGTCCGCCACTCGCGGCCACGGGCAGCCCATCCTTTTTTGATCGCATTGTGCATCGTAGCCGAGCCTTGGTCGGGGTGGCGTTGCTGATCTCGTCAAGATCCGGGGTCTGGACAAGTCCGGCGCGGCTGACACCGCCGCGCCGGATCTCCTTGCCGAGCCGGACCGCTATTTGTCGAGGAGCCCCTGCAGGCCGTCGGAAGCCGCCTTCAGCGCCGCGTCCGATGTCGCCTGGCCGCCAGCCGCCAGCGAGAGCTGGGTACCGAGCAGATCCTCGTATTGCGCCGAATAGGTGAAGATCGGGAACGACTTGCCCGTCGCCACCACATCCTCGGCGGTCTTGTAGAAGGGATATTTCGCCAGCACCGCCGCATCGGCATAAACATCGCTGCGCACGGGCGCGTGGCCCTCGAGCGCGCGCTTCACCGAAACATCCTTGCTCTGCACCCACTGTATGAAGGTCCAGGCGGCTTCCTGCTCTTCCGGCGACGTGTTCTTGGGAATGCCCCAGCCCCAACCGCCGCTTTCGCCGTGGCCACCCGGCATCACCGACAGGCCGACCTTGCCGGCGACCGTCGGACACTTCACGGCATCGTCCATCTGCGGCAGCATCCACCAATAGGTGACCATGCTGAAGGCCGAACCGCTGCACATCAGGCGCATGGTGTCATCGAGCGTCGCCGACACGGCACCCTGCTGGGCGCCGTGCTGGATGTTGTCGACATAGAGATCGAGCGCCTTCTTGGCCTCTGCCGTGTCGAGGCTCGCCTTGCCGTCGGCATTGAGATAGCTGCCGCCGGCGGAGAACAGGTAATTGGAGAATTCCATGCTGTTGGGATCGCCGCGCTGGCCCTGCATCGCGGCTCCGGCGACGCCGGCATTGGCCTTCATGAATTTGGAAATCGTCACATAGTCTTCGAGCGTCGTCGGCAAAGCGAGCTCCTTGCCGGTTGCCGTCTTGTAGGCGGCCTTGAGCTTCTCGTCGCCGATCAGGTCCGTGCGGTAGAGGAGGCCCATCGAGTAGTTGTACATGGGCACCAGGAACAGCTGGTCCTTGGTCCGGCCGAGCAGGTCAAGCGTCGAGGGAATGAAGGGGCTCAGATCGTATTTGGATTTCTCGACGAAGGGTTTCAGGTCGGCCAGCCAGCCGGCCGCCGGAAATTCGCCGGCCCACAGGAAGTCGACCTCGAGCACATTGTAGTAGCTCTGCGACGCGGTCAGCTGGGACACCAGCTTGTCGTGCATGTCGGGATAGCCGATCTTCTCGAACTCGACCTTGATGCCGGTCTGCTTCTCGAATTCGGGCAACAGCGCTTCGATGATCTTGGTTTCCGGCACGTCCTCCATCAAGGCGTGCAAGGTGATGGGCTCAGCCGCCCTGGCCGGAAGCGATGCGCTGACAACAGCTGCCCCGCTCACGGCCGTCATCAGCATTTTGATCAAGGTCTGCTTGTTCCAAGTCATAACTCTCTACTCCTCTTTCCCTCTGGACGCGGCGGTGATCCCGCCACGATTTCCTAACCGGCTAGCGAGCCATGTCGGCTCTCGGAGCGGCCGGCCTATTTCACGCTGCCGAACGTCAAGCCCTGGACGATGAAACGCTGGATGAAGCGGGAAGCCACGACCAGCGGCAGGATGGCAAGCACGACGCCGGCAGAAACCTTGGCGATCTGGACGCCGTTCGAGGTCTGCAACGCGGCGAGCGCAACCGGTATGGTCGCCGTCTTCGGCCCGCTCAAAACCAGGGCAAACAAAAACTCATTCCACGCCAGGATGAAACCGAGCACGCCGGCGGCCGCGATACCGGGCATCGACACCGGCAGCACAATGCGCCAGAAGGCGCCCCAGGCGGTCGCGCCGTCGGTCATCGCCGCCCACTCCAGATCGACTGGAATGCCTTCGAAGAAGCCCATCAGGATCCAGGTCAGGAAAGGCAGGTTGAGCGCGGCATAAACGATGATCAGCCCGGTCAGCGAATTGCTGAGCTCCAGGCTTCGGAACAGCGTGAAGGTCGGCAGCACCAGCGCCACGGGCGGCAGCATTTGCGTCGCCAGAACGGCAAAGCGCGCCCAACGACCGCCCGTACGGAAGCGGGCGAAGGCATAGCCGGTGGTGGCGGCGAAAGGCAAAGCGAGCAGAACCGAGCCGAGCGCGACGATCAGGCTGTTGAGGTAGGACTGACCGAAGCGACCTGACAGCAGCGCCGAATAATTGTCCGTCGTAAAGGCCGGCATCAGCTCGTTGCTGTAGGATAGCTGCTCGGGCACGAAGCTCGTCCGCAGCACCCAGAGCGGCGGCAGCAGCACGATGGCGCAAACGACAATCAGCCCGAAATGCAGGCCGAAGCGGCGGCGAAAGGCAGGCCGTTCGTTTCTGTCCATCATCGAGTGGCCCCCATGAGGCTCGGCCGCGCGATGCCCAGTTCGGTCTCGGGATCAAACAGGTGCATTGGCAGCGGGTCGATGTAGAGCTCGACGATCGAGCCGACGGGCGCCGTGAAATAACGGCTCAGGCGGGCGGCGATCTCCAACGGCTTGTCGTCTCCGGCGGGGTGGGCATGATCCTTGCCGGTGGCCTGACCCGAGATCTGGCCGATCAGGACGTTCTCGGCGCCGAGAGCCTCGACGGCCACGACCCGTACGGCAATCTTCTGCCAGTCCGGCTTGTCGGCGCGTTCGTGGAAATCTTCGGCTCGAACGCCCAGAATGACGCGGCGCCCGACACGCTCGCCATAGGCGTTGCGGTGGCGGGCGGGGACGGTAAGCACGGCACCACTGTCGGTCACGACGGAGAGCCCTTCGCCAGGTGCGGGCTGAAGCGTGGCCGGAATGAGGTTCATCGGCGGCGTCGCCAGGAAGCGCGCGACGAAGGTGTTGACCGGGTCGGCATAGACTTCAAGCGGCCGGCCGGCCTGGACCAGGCGACCATCGCGCATGATGCATATGCGATCGCCCATGGTCATGGCCTCGACCTGGTCATGCGTGACATGGACGATGGTGCGGCCAAGGCGCCGGTGCAGCTTGACGAGTTCGAGCCGCATCTCTGCACGCAGCTGCGCATCGAGGTTGGACAGCGGCTCGTCAAGCAGGAAGGCCGCCGGTTCGCGAACGATCGCCCGACCGAGCGCGACACGCTGCCGCTGGCCGCCCGAAAGCGCTGCCGGCTTGCGGCCGAGAAGATTCTGCAGCCCGAGCAGGTTAGCGGCGTCCGCAATCTTGGCATCGATGACCGCTGCGTCGGTGCCGCGCATCTTCAGCCCGAAGGCCATATTCTGCCGCACCGACATATGCGGATAGAGCGCGTAGCTCTGGAAAACCACCGCGACGTTGCGGTCGCGCGGCGCGACATTGGCGACGCTCTTGCCACCGATGCGGAGATCGCCGGAAGAGATACTCTCCAGGCCGGCAATCATCCGCAGCGTCGTCGACTTGCCGCATCCCGACGGGCCGAGAAAGATCACGAATTCACCGTCAGGAATGGTGAGATCGACCTCATGCACCCCGTAATTGCCATTGCCGTAGAGCTTGGAAACGCGATCGAGCTCGATAGACGCCATAGACTTTCCTCATGAACCCGTCTGACCCGGCTGAACGCCGAAGGCCGGAGTCGAGCGAACGGTCATCTTAGAGAACAAAATATAACATTGAAAGCCTGCCTTCTGATCATATGTGTTCACTTTTTTTGGATGGCGCGTGCCCGTATCAGTATCCGGCCACAGCCGCCAGAAAGCCGTCAGGTCATGTAGACGCCGCCGGTCACGTTGACCCCTTGGCCGGTCATGAAGCGGGCTTGATCCGAGCAGAGGAAGACGACGACGTCGGCGACATCCTCCGGCAGTTCGAGCCGCCCGAGCGGGGTCTGCGCGATATAGTCGGCGACCACCCGTTCGGGCGTGACCTGCCGCAGATGCGCCTCCCATTCGACTTCGCGCGATTGCATGCCGGTCTTGACGAACCCCGGACAGACGGCATTGACGCGGATTCCCTTGGGCGCGAGCTCGCGGGCAAAGGCCTGCGTCCAGCCGAGCACGGCGAATTTGGATGCCGAATAATGCGCCAGGAGCGGCGCGCCGACCTTCGCGGCAAGCGAGGCGGTGTTGACGATACAGCCCGTGCCCTGCTTGACAAAATGCCGTCCAGCGATCTGATTTGCGAGGAACACCCCGCGCGTATTGACCGAGAAGTTGAAGTCCCACTCCTCGTCGGTCAGATCCAGCGCATGCTGCATGGTGGACACGCCGGCATTGGCGATCAGGACGTCGCAGCCGCCAAACGCTTCCAGCACAGCGGCAAAGGCCGCCTCGACGGAATCGCGGCGGCGAACATCGACCGTGACGGCGACGGCACCGCCGCCAATCTCCTCGGCCGCCTTGCGCGCCGCGTCGGGATCCAGATCGCCGATCGCCACGGCGACACCCTGCCGCGTCAGGGCGGTCGCGATCGCGCGACCGATCCCCGCGCCGCCGCCCGTCACGAAGGCACGCTTGCCCGCGAGTTCGGCAAGCACTGGAGGAATGACGGAGACAGCCGGCATGGTCGTATTCTCTCTGCTTGGTGGCGGAATGCGATCTGTTGATATGGAGATGCATACCAATAAATTCGAACACTGCAAACATATTTTTGTTTGAAAATGTTTGATCATGCGATAGAGTCAAAACTGCAGACCGCTTCGTCAGCGGCTTACCCACCGGATACATCGATGGCAGACGACACCGCCGCTCCTGAGACATCCACGCATGGCGCACCGCGCGATGCCGATCGTCAGCGCCTTCTCGCGCACGATCGACAAGCCCGCATCCTCGCTTTCCTGCGCCGGACGGGGTCGCTCACCGTCGCCGCGGCAGCGGCCGAACTCGCCGTTTCCGACATGACGATCCGCCGCGATCTCGTCGAACTGGAACGCGAGGGCAGGCTGGTGCGAATCCATGGCGGCGCGATCGAGGCCGATAACCCGCCGCTGGTCGCCATGGACAGTGAGGAGCCGAGTTTCGATTCGCGCTTGCGCCAGCGCCGTGACCCGAAGGCCGCGATTGCCGCCGCCGCGGCCGCCTTGGTTTCGGGATACCGCACGATCGCATTGGATGTCGGCACCACCACCTATCTGATGGCCGAGCACCTCAAGGACCTTCCGCACGCCAAGGTGTTCACCAACAGCCTCAGGATCGCGGCGGCGCTGAACGGCGGTATGCCCGAAGTCTATGTTGCCGGCGGCCGCGTACGAGCCGACGAGATGTCGACCGGCGGACCCGCGGCTATCGCCCAGTTCGAGGCGCTGTGGTTCGACGTCGCCGTGATCGGCGTCTCCGGCATCACGGCGGACGGCCTTTTCGACTATTCCTTCGATGATACCGATATGAAGCGCGCCTATCTGAGACGCTCAGGCACCAAGATCGTGCTCTGCGATTCCGCCAAATTCCTGCGCATGTCGCTGGTGCGGATAGCGCCACTATCGGACATCGATATCCTCATCACCGATGCCGAGCCGCCGGCCAAGATCGCCGCGGCGCTCGCCGCGGCCAAGGTCGACCTGCGCATCGCGCCGCCACTGACGCGCGACTGAGGCGCAACATTCTCACTTTATCCCCAAGGAGACGACTCGATGGTATTTGAATTTTTCGGCGACAAGAAGAAGGCTGTCATCTCGATGGCCCACATCGGTGCCCTGCCGGGAACGCCCCTCTATGATGCCGATGGCGGCCTCGACAAGCTGATCGATGGCGTACTCTCCGACATCCGCAAGCTGCAGAGCGGCGGCGTCGATGCCATCATGTTCGGCAACGAGAACGACCGCCCCTATGTCTTCAAGGCGCCGCCGGAAGGCATTGCCGCCATGACTGCGATCGTCCAGGCGGTGAAGCCCGAACTGAAAGTGCCGTTTGGCGTCAATTATCTCTGGGATCCGACCGCCAGCGTCGCGATCGGGGCTGCCACCGGAGCCCGTTTCGTGCGCGAGATCTTCACCGGCCTGTTCGCTTCCGACATGGGCTTGTGGGAGCCCGATTGCGCCGCCGCCTCGCGCCTGCGGCACAATCTTGGCCGCGACGACATGAAGCTTCTCTTCAACATCAATGCAGAGTTCGCACACTCGCTCGACCAGCGTCCTATTGAATTGCGCGCCAAGAGCGCGGTGTTCTCGTCGATGGCCGACGCCATCCTCGTTTCCGGTCCGATCACTGGCCAGCCGGCCGACCAGTCCCACCTGCGCAGCGTCTGCGAGACGATCAAGGACGTGCCGGTCTTCGCCAACACCGGCGTGAACATCGACAATGTCCGCGATGTCCTTTCGCTGGCGAGCGGCGTCGTGATCGGCACCCATTTCAAGATCGATGGCAATACCTGGAACGCCGTCGACGGCGATCGGGTCAAGCGCTTCATGGACGTTGTCGCCACCTTGCGCTGAGGACGGCTTCCACGGCGATGCCGGCCACCGCCGGCTCGCGGTGATCATATCGATCGTTGCGGGCCGGCGTCCGGAATGATCGACTGGTATCGAGCAGTGGGACACAACGAGGCAGACAGGTTCGCCCGCCTGCCCTTCCCGGCATTTCAATGGATTCGACATGGCGTTCGTTCTCGGTCTCGATATCGGCACCACCTCGACGATCGGCATTCTGATCCGGCTTCCCGATCAGGTGCTGGGCCTCGCCTCGCGCCCCGTCACGCTGCATTCCGAGCATGCGGGCTGGGCCGAGGAAGATCCCGCGCAATGGTGGATCAATGTCCGCGACATCGTGCAGGAGTTGCTCAGGACCAGCGGCATCAAGGCCGAGGAGATCGTGGCGGTCGGCACCACCGGCATGCTGCCGGCGGTGGTTCTCCTGGACGACCAGGGCGAAGTGCTGCGGCCAAGCATTCAGCAGAGCGACGGCCGCTGTGGCGCCGAAGTGGCCGAACTGCGGACCGAATGCGATGAGGCGGCTTTCATCGCCAAGGCCGGCAACGGCATCAACCAACAGCTCGTCACCGCAAAGCTGCGCTGGATAGAGCGTCACGAGCCGGAGGTGTTCAGCCGCATCGCCACCGTTTTCGGCTCCTATGACTATATCAACTGGCGCCTCACCGGCGAACGTGCGGTCGAGCAGAACTGGGCGCTGGAGGCAGGCTTCGTCGATGTTTCGACGCACCGGATCGACGACGATCTGGTGGCGCTCGCTCACATACCGCGCTCGGCCGTGCCACGAAAGATCGCCTCGCATGAGATCCTCGGTTCCGTCTCGGCAAAGGCCGCGGATGAGACCGGCCTGATGGCGGGAACACCTGTCGTCGGTGGTGCGGCCGACATGATCGCTTCCGCGCTCGGCGCCGGAGTTGCCAAAGCAGGCGATGTCCTCCTGAAATTCGGCGGCTCGGTTGATATCCTGATCGCCACCGATCAGATCAAGCCAGATCCGCGCATGTATCTCGATTACCATCTGGTGCCGGGCCTGTTCATGCCCAATGGCTGCATGTCGACCGGCGGCTCGGGCCTCAACTGGTTCGTACGCAATTTCGCCGGCGGCGAGATGGTCGCGGCACAGGCCGAGGGTAGTTCGGTACACCAGCGGCTCGATGCGCTGGCGGCAGAGCGTCCCGCCGGTGCCGATGGCCTCATCATCCTGCCCTATTTCCTCGGCGAGAAGACGCCGATCCATGATCCAGCGGCCCGTGGCGTGATCGATGGGCTGACGCTGTCGCACGATATCGGCCATGTCTGGCGCGCTTTGCTCGAGGCCTATGCCTTTGCCATCGCGCATCATGTCGAGGTGCTCAACGACATGGGCCACCGGACCGAGCGCTATCTCGCCTCCGACGGCGGCTCAAGCAGCAAGGTCTGGATGCAGATTGTCGCGGATGTCCTGCAAAAGCCGGTCCAACGCCTGACCGGGCACCCCGGCTCTTGCATCGGCGCTGCCTGGACGGCGGCGATCGGCGTCGGCCTAACCGACGACTGGTCGGGCGTTTCCGGTTTCGTCAGCTTCGCCGACCGGCTCGATCCCGACCCGCGCAAGGCTGACATCTACCGCGACGGCTATCGCCGCTATCGCGATCTTTATGCGCGCCTGTCGGCTCCTGGCGCGACCAGAGCGGGATCGTCATCGTGATGTATCGCGCCGTCGCCTGGGACATCGACGGAACGCTGATCGACAGCGAGCCGTTGCATCATCAATCCCTCCTCGCCGGCTGCCGCAACTGGAACGTCGATCTTGACGACCTGCCCGACCAAGCCTTTCGCGGCATCCATATGGGCGACGTCTGGACAATGCTGCGTCCGCGTCTCCCAGTCGGGCTCGACCAGGCGGAGTGGCTCGCCGCTATCAATGCCCACTACGTCGCGAACCGGGCGAACGCCGTCCCAATCCCCGAGGCGGTCGAGACGATTCGGACCCTGGCTGACCGCGGCGTCCCGCAGGTCTGCGTCTCGAATTCCGGCCGGCAAGTCGTCAATGCCAATCTCGATGCGCTCGGCGTGCTCGATCATATGAGTCTCACAATCAGCCTCGACGACGTGTCGGCCGGCAAGCCCGACCCCACGCCCTATTGCGAGGCCTGCCGGCAGCTCGCCGTAGCTCCAGGGTCGGTGGTGGCCGTGGAAGACAGCCGCACCGGCACTAAGGCAGCACGAGCCGCCGGTCTGTTCGTGGTTGGCTATCTCCCCAGTGGCGGCCTGCTCGGCGACGTCGATCTCAGCACCAACCGTCTGTCGTCGATCCTGGATCTGTTTCCAGGCTGAGGGTTTGCGCGTCGTTACCTTCCAGGTGTGCGCTTGACCATGCATCAGGATCGTAGCGTGATGGCAACTGATCGATTCACATCGACCGGTAGGAATCCCCCTTGCGCCTCGGCGTCGTGAAACCGCAAACGACACCACACCAGGATGGACGCTTGATGAACGACCTCCCCCAAACACTTGCAGCGGACTCGCTCGGGCCAACCGTGACGATTGGAGAAATCCTGGTAGAGATCGTCGCGAGGCAGACAGGCACCGGCTTCCGGGAACCTATCGACCTCATTGGCCCCTTTCCGAGCGGCGCGCCCGCCATCTTCATCGATCAATGCGCACGTATGGGCGGAGCGGCCGCAATGGTGGGCGTGGTCGGCGACGACGATTTCGGCGTCGTCAACGTGGAGCGCCTGAAGCGGGACGGCGTAGACACTTCCGCCATCGCTGTTTCCCCGGATTATCCGACGGGCAGCGCCTTTGTTCGCTACCGCACGGACGGAAGCCGCGATTTCGTCTACAACATCGCCAAATCCGCCGCCGCTCGATTGGAATGGACCCCGCAGGTCGAGGCGCTGATCGCGCGTTGCGGGCATATCCATGTCATGGGAACGGTGTTCGCAAGTCCCGCAGCCTGGGCGATCACCGAACGCGCGATCCCGCTGATCAAGGCACGCGGCGGCACGATGTCGCTCGATCCGAACCTGCGCAAGGAATTGCTGGCGCACGGCCAGACCGAGGAGAAATTCGCCGGTCTGGTGGACGAAGCGGACCTGCTGCTGCCGTCGGGCAATGAATTGTTCCTGGCCGCCGGCACGGACGGGGAGGAACGCGCGATCGAGGCGCTGTTCAGACGAGGGGTCAAGGAGATCGCTGTGAAGCGCGGCGAACATGGCGCGTCAGCCCGTCAAAGCACCGGAGCCCGCGCCGATTGCCCCGGCCTCATCGTCGAGGAAACGGACCCCACCGGCGCCGGCGACTGTTTCGGGGGAGCCTATGTCGCATGCCGGCGGCTGGGCATGGCGCTGCAGACGGCGCTCGAATTCGCCAACGCGGCAGGGGCGCGCAACGTCACACGCCACGGTCCCATGGAGGGAGCCGGCACGCCGGCCGAGCTGGAAGATTTCATGGCAAGAACGGCGAGAAGAAATTGATGCGTGTGGCGATCGAAGATTTGCCGGCCCTGCACAGAGACGGGAAGAAAATCGGGGTAACCTCGGTGTGCTCGGCGCACCCGCTGGTGCTTAAAGCCGCACTGCGCCACGGCCGGGAAACCGGCACCACCGTGCTGATCGAGGCGACGTGCAATCAGGTCAATCATCTGGGCGGTTATACGGGCATGACGCCGGCCGATTTCGCGGCGATGGTGGAAGCGCTCGCGGCAGCCGAGCGGTGCCCGGAAGAGCTGATCGTGCTTGGCGGGGATCATCTCGGTCCTAATCCCTGGAAAGACCGGCCCGCCGAGGAGGCGATGGCGCAGGCCGGGACGATGGTCGATGCCTATGTCCGCGCCGGCTTCCGCAAGATCCACCTCGATGCTTCGATGGGCTGCGCGGGTGAACCGGCGACGCTAGACGACCACACGGTGGCCGGGCGCGCGGCCAGGCTGGCGGGCGTCGCGGAGCAGGCGGCAGCGCAGAGCGGCGGGGCAAGCCCGGTCTACATCATCGGGACGGAGGTGCCGCCGCCCGGTGGCGCCGATCACGCTTTGGATGCGATCACCCCGACCAGTCCGGAGGCGGCTAGCCAGACACATGCCATTCACGCCCAGGCATTCCAAACCGCCGGGCTTGAAAGCGCATTTTCCCGCGTCATCGGGCTTGTGGTGCAGCCGGGCGTGGAGTTCGGCAACCAGAATGTGATTTTCTACGATCGGGCAAAGGCCCGCGACCTGGCGGCAACCCTCGACAGATTGCCGTCGCTCATTTTCGAAGCCCATTCGACGGACTATCAGGGTGAGAGGCCGTTGCGTGAACTCGTCGAGGACGGCTTCGCCGTCCTCAAGGTCGGACCCGAGCTGACCTTCAAGCTGCGCGAGGCGCTGTACTCGCTCGACCTGATCGCTTCCGACCTGGTGCCTGACTATGGCGAGCGGCCGCTTTACCACGCAATGGAAGAGCTGATGCAAGGCACCCCCAAGAATTGGGCAAGCCACTATCATGGAAGCGATGCCGACAAGCGGACGCTGCGCCACTACTCCTATTCCGATCGCATCCGATATTATTGGGCGATCCCGCAAGCCCGTGCCGCCTGCAACCGTCTCTTCGATACGTTGAACGGCCGCAAGGTGCCGGTGATGCTGTTTCTCCAGCACCTGCCTTCTGCAGTCACATGGGCTGACCGCGCCTGCGACGTCGAGGAGATCGCGATCGGTCACGTCCGGCGGAGCATCGAGGCCTACGCCCGGGCATGCGGCACCTGAGATCCTCGTCCGGTCCTTCAAGGCCAGAGCGGATGGGCTGGCGGGCGGCAGGAACGCTTACAGCGATGGCCCCAATCGGATCGGACTGCCGTCGCTGAAACGGGATTGACGGAACCTATAGAGGTTGTGCCCAGTCTCGTTGCCTTGGACGAGGTCGGACAACACACGGCCGATGCCGGGTCCGATGCCGAAGCCGTGGCCGCTCATCCCGGTCGCTATAACGAGACCCGGGATCGCAGCGGCGCGATCGACGATGGGCACGACATCAGGCATCGCATCGATCATGCCCGCCCAGCTCGCCTTGAGCGGTACAGTCGTGAACTGAGGGAAAAGCTCCCTGAACCCGCGGTCGATGGCGCGGAGCGCCGACGTCTCGGGAGCGGGATTGAGGACCCGCATCCGTTCGAAAGGGCTTTCTTCATCCGCGTTCCATCTGCGCGGCGTCGACCAGCCATCCGGGTATCCTCGCGGCGCGGCCGGCAGGTAGCGCGTGCCGAAGGGATTGGCCATCAGGGCGCTGAAATATTTGCCCGCATGGCGAAATGCGTCCGGCCCTATGTAGAGTTGGCTGCTGCCTCCCGATGCGAGCGTATACCCGCCATCCTGCCTGCGCCGGAAAGCGATGCGTTCATCCGCGGCGGCACCGGCGTGGATCTCCGGCATCGGTGCTGTCGCGGCGACGGTCGCCCTGACGCTGAGCTGCGGAATCGAGATGCCGTGGGCGCGCAGAAAGAGCGACGTCCACGCGCCGCTGGCGACGACGACGCTCGAGGTCGCGATGCGCCCTTTCTCGGTCCAGACGCCACTGATGCGTCCCGCGGAGATGTCGAGCATACGTGCCGCGCAATTCTCGATGATCGTCACACCTTCGCGGGCCGCCAGGCGAGCAAGCGCGGGCACCGCGACCCAAGGTTCCGCCCGCATGTCCGATGGGGTGATCATTGCGCCTTTGAACGGTCGCGACATGGCCGGGATCAGGCTTGCCAACTCACCTTGGTCGAGGAGACGCGTGTCGACGCCATGAGCCTGGGCAATCTCGAGAAACTTCGCGAAACCGGCCATCTCCTTGTCTGTCCGCGCAAGATAGGTAACGCCCGTCTGCTTCAGTCCTATGTCCTCGCCACATTCCTGCGCCAGTTGCCGCCAGAGGCGCTGCGCTTCGATGACGATCGGCAGTTCGTCGGCATCGCGGCCCTGCTGCCGGATCCAGCCCCAATTGCGCGAGGATTGCTCGGCGGCGATGCGGCCCTTTTCCAGCAGCGTCACCGAGACGTTCCGTCGCGCCAGGAACAGTGCCGTGCTCACGCCAATGACCCCGCCGCCGATGATCACGACGTCCGAAGTCTTCGGCAGGGGCTGCTGGAACTGGATCGGGGTGGCTTCGGTGAAGGGGAAGATTGTCAAAGAGCACCGTCCTTCTTGGTATGCTGCGGCGACATCCGGTCCACGCTGGCAGCGAGATCTGGGCAGCGATATCTGGCCGCCGTGAAATGTCGATACCACGCGAGGAGATTGATCGTCAGCTACTGCTTGCCGACAAGGACGGCGACAGATCGCGGGTCTGGAAGCCCCTCTGGACAATGAGTTTTGAAACTGCCGGCCAAAGGCTGGCGACTGTGCAAGCGTGCCCCACTATTGCGTTATCGGCGGCGGCATCGTCGGCCTGGCGACGGCCATGCGGCTGGTTGAGACATATCCCGGCTGCAGCCTGATGCTGTTGGCCGGAAATACTGTCCGAGCCTCGGCCTCGCCGACCTGCTCCCGCACGAAGCAGGCATCCGCGCGCAAGCCGTGCGCAAAGACAGTGCCCTCATCCATGATTTCCTGTTCGCACAAACGGACCGCATGCTGCACGTCTGTAACGCCCCTTCACCCGCCGCCTCCTCGGCGATCCCGATTGCAGAGATGATTCGAGATCGCCTCATGCAGGGCTGCTGAAAACGAGGCGGTATGCATGGAGCCGCAACGCCCGCTGAACGCTGGAGTATCCGTCTTGGCCAAGAAAGGGATTGGGGCACCGGCCGCGGGCAACGCAGCTTTTGCGTCAGAACCAGATCCGCTCACCACCGGGCCAGCAATTCCGCTCCCGGCGAGAAGGTACTTGGCCTGCCGGCCATAGCCGCTCGGCCTCAGGCCTGCGGTTTCCGCAAGCGTTAGCCTCCTGTGGACGCCGGCATTTTTGGCTGCGCAAAGATCTCAAGCGAAACGACGGCCGACGTCGCAGGTTCGACCGTCATAGGCATAGCTCGACGAGCTCCCTATGGTACACGTTCACAGAATGCACTGACACTCAAGCCAGCTTGGCTAAGCCAGAAATCTTTAAGTCTTTGAAATGACCTGACTATTTATGGTACCCTTGGCTGGGACCTATCCCCGGATCAAGCTATTGTTTTTATTATGTTTTTTCTGCTCCAACGTCCGATTTGTATCACAATAGGTATCACAATCTGTAGCACCTTCTCCGCGACCCTTGGATGCCTTCGCCCACAGCGGCCGCAGCGTGTTTGACTAAAGCCACTCGCAGATCCGGTGTCGTGGCAGGTAAAAGAATACCGTCATTCTTCTAACCGATTGCGTCATACGAATTCACCGCCACCGGCCGCTCCCAGGCTAGTCGGCTCAGCTTGCCTATGCACGAAGAAGCCGAAGCAAACCGTCATCAACTTTCCTTACTCGAAGGAATAGGTGAAGCCCTCCTTGGAGGCGCCGACGGTTACCCTTGTCATCCTTTCGCCCTCGAGCGAGCGGTTCAGCACGCCGCGGCTCAATTCCGGCAGCAGCGTGTTTGTCAGGATGGCATCGATCATCCGCCCGCCGGATTCGATCTCGGTGCAGCGGGCCTTGACTAGGTCCATGACGCCATCGCCGATCACCAATTCTGCGTCGTTGGTCGCACGCAGCCGGCGAGCGATCTTGGCAAACTGGTGACGGGTGATCGCTTCGATCATCGAACCCGAAAGCGGATAGTAAGGAATGGTCACCACCCGGCCAAGAAAGGCCGCAGGGAAGACCTTCAGCAACGGGCTGCGCAGCGCGGTGTCCAGATCGTCGAGCCCTGCCCGCAGCGTGCCATTCCTGGTCCGATCCATGATGACTTCGGAGCCGACATTCGAGGTGAGCAGGATCAGCGTGTTCTTGAAATCGATGCGCCGGCCCTCGCTGTCGTCCATCATCCCCTTGTCGAAGACCTGGAAGAAGATTTCGTGCACGTCAGGATGCGCCTTCTCGACCTCGTCGAGCAGGATCACCGAATAGGGTTTGCGGCGGACCGCCTCGGTCAGGATGCCGCCCTTGCCGTAGCCGACATATCCGGGCGGCGCCCCCTTCAAGGTAGAGACCGTGTGCGCCTCCTGGAACTCGGACATGTTGATCGAGATCAGGTTCTGCTCGCCGCCGTAGAGCGTCTCGGCCAAGGCCAATGCGGTTTCGGTCTTGCCAACGCCCGAGGGGCCGCAGAGCAGGAACACGCCCACCGGCTTCTCCGGCGCGCCGAGCCCGGCGCGGCTGGTCTGCACACGCTTGGCAATCATCTCCATGGCGTGATCCTGGCCGACCACGCGTTCGGACAGAGTGCTGGCCAGCCGCAGCGCTTTTTCGGTCTGGCTCGACAGCATCCGCCCCGTCGGGATGCCGGTCCAGTCCTGAACGACCGCCGCCACGGCGTTGCGGTCGACCGACGGCAGGATCAGCGGCGTCTCGCCTTGCGCCTCGGCCAGTTCGACCATCAGTTCGCGCAACCGGGTGAGATCGGCGGCCGGATCGGGTGGAGGGGCATTGGCAGCCGCCGGTGCCTCCACATTGATTTTGGCCGTTTTGGTCTTGGGCGTTTCGACCTTGGGCAGCGGAGTCTCAACCGAGTCCGTGCCTGCTGTTTCCCTATTGGTCTCCGGCGTCTCCACCGCATCGAGCGGCACACCTTCGCCACGCAGCCTGGCGCGCAGTTCGAGTATTTCGGCAACGAGTGCCTTTTCCCCGTCCCAACGCTCCTGTGCGGCGGCGAGCATGACTTCGGTTTCGGCTAACCCGGTGTCGACCCGTGCCTGCCGGTCGCTCACCTCGATGCCGATCGCGGCCTCGCGACCGATGATGCCGCGCTCGACCTCCAGCGCCTGGCGTCGGCGCATGATGTCCTCGACCTCCGCCGGCGTGGCGTGCTGCGATATGGCGACACGGGCGCAAGCGGTGTCGAGAAGGCTCACCGCCTTGTCAGGCAGTTGCCGCGCCGGGATATAGCGATGCGAGAGACCAACCGCCGCCTCGATCGCCTCATCCAATATCTGCACCTTGTGGTGCTGTTCAAGAACGCCGGCGATACCGCGCAACATGAGAACGGCCACCGCCTCGGACGGCTCGTCGATCTTGACTACCTGGAAACGGCGGGTCAGCGCCGGATCCTTCTCGATATGCTGCTTGTACTCGGCCCAGGTCGTTGCCGCGATCGTGCGCAGTTCGCCGCGCGCCAGCGCCGGCTTCAGCAGATTGGCCGCGTCGCCTGTTCCAGCCGCGCCGCCAGCGCCAATCAAGGTGTGAGCCTCATCGATGAACAGGATGACCGGCGTTTCGGAAGACTGCACCTCATCGATGACTGCCTTCAGCCGCTTTTCGAACTCCCCCTTTACGCTTGCACCCGCCTGCATCAATCCGACATCGAGCATGCGCACACTGACCCCTTGCAGTGTCGGCGGCACGTCGTCCGCAGCGATACGCAAGGCAAAGCCCTCGACGACCGCGGTCTTGCCGACCCCGGCCTCACCGGTCAAGATCGGGTTGTTTTGCCGGCGTCGCATCAGGATATCGACGATCTGCCTGATCTCTGGATCGCGGCCGACAACCGGATCTATCTTACCGTCGCGGGCGCGCTGGGTCAGGTCGGTGGCGTATTTCGCCAGCGCCGAATCCCCACCCGGAGGCCGCCGCGGCGCCTCTGCGGTGGAGACCGTGGTCGAGGCGCCGGCTTCGAGCGAGCCCTCCATGACAACGGCGAACCGTGCGATGACCGCGGCGGCGTCGATCTTGTCAAACTCGCCGCTGATCTTCGACAGCAGGCCTTCCAGGACCGGCGTCTTCAGGCAGGCAAGGAGAATGTGGGCGCTGCGGACTTCCTCGACGCTGAACTCCAGCGTGGCTAGGTTCCAGGCTTCCTGGATGGCATGGAAGATATGGTCGGAAAATTCCTCGATCGACGTTGCGCCGTAAGGCAGCTTGTCGACGGCGCGGGTCATATCGGCCGTGAGCCGGCTCGCATCAAGGCCCGCATCGGCGATTATCATTTGCATATCCGAACGGTCGGAAAGTACCAGTTGCTCGATGAAGTGGACGAGCTCGACGTAAGGATTGCCGCGCAGTTTGGCGGTGTCGGCCGCAGCCTTGAAGGCGCGCACACCGACAGGATTGAGCTTGCCGACCAGTTCCTTGCGTTTGAAGGTCTGCGATGACCGGCGCTGTTCCATCGAACGTGCTCCTGCAATCTGCCAGTCGATAACCTGCCACATAAGCCGTCACTTGACAAAGCGTGATGAACAGCGCCCCTTCCACTTGTGGAGAGTGCCGCGCCATCAGATGCAAACAACCACGCAATTGTCCGCCTCGGTGTAATGCATTTCACATACAGGGTCAGCAATCTGGTCAAGGGTTCCAGCACCCAAGACGCGGCTTGGTCAGCTTTCGTTAATTTTTTGAGCAGTGCTTGAATTGTGGTAAAGTGCAACCGTGTGATACCGTAGGGTCACGTACGGTTTGAGGGCCGATCGCTGGGGGTTGGTGTGATTGATGTCGCACTCTGGCTTGCTCCGCTCGACGGTGAAAATCCGTCAGGGGAGGATTTGCGCAACGACCCGGCTTTTCATGAGCTGGAGCGCCTGACGGAACCCGAGATCAAGGTCGTCCACGACGGCCAGAACAAACCCGCCTCGCAAAGCACCATTCCGGTCGACTGGCCCGCGGTGCTCGCCAAGGCGGAGGAATTGCGTGCGCATGGCCGGGACCTGCGCCTGCTCGTCGTCGTCACGCGCGCGCTGGCCAATGAAGAAGGACTGGCCGGGCTCGCGCAGGGGCTGGCCCTTATTGCGCAGACCTTCGATCAGCATTGGGAAACAATGCATCCGGCACTGCGGCCCAACGCTTTGCCACGCGATGCCGCCTTGCGCCGTATCAACGCGCTGCTCGACCTCCAGAATGGTCAGGAGGGGTTGTTGGCGAACCTGCGGCAAATGACGTTCTTTGCGCCACGTGCGATCGGCCCGATCCAGGGCAAGGATCTGGAAAGGTGTGCGCTCGACGACCGTGTCATGCTCCAGGAAGCCGCCTCGGGATTGAACGCGGCAGAAAAGGCCGCACTGGTCAGTGCGCACGGACAATTGTTGAACCGGGTGCGTGCTGGATGTGCGGCACAGATGGATCAAGCCAACGCAGAAATGGTCTTGCTCGTCGCCGACGCCCGGGCAGCGATCGCAGCCCTTGATGCGGTCGAGACCGCTCTCAACGCCCGTCTCGAGGGCGGCGGCGCTCCTGTTCCGGAATTGAAGCGGTTTCTGCAGCGTCTGCTGACGACCCTCGAACGGAATTCGGCAGCCGGCGCCTTGGCGAATGGCGCGGCCAAGCCGCCCACGCCGGCAGAACCGGCAACGCCTGCTCGAAACGGTCATGGAGCCGATACTATGGCAAGTGCGGCAAGCTACGCGGACTCGAGCACGGGGCTTCCCAACCGGATTTCCTCGCGCGACGACGTGGTGAAATGCCTCGACCTCGTCGTCGCCTTTTATGACCGCACTGAACCGTCGAGCCCGATTCCGCACCTAGCGCGGCGCGTGCGCCGGATGGTGCATATGGATTTCGTTGAACTGATGGAAGATCTCGCGCCGTCGGGGCTGAAGGAATTCCGGCTCCTTGCCGGCGTTCCCGATGTCAAGAAGACGGCTCAGAAGGATGAAAGGTAACAGCACATGCCAGCCGAAAGCAAAGCGAAGGTTATCGAACGAAATCGCGCACCGCGGGTGCAGATCGCCTACGACGTGGAAACCTACGGTAGCCCGACGACGATCGAATTGCCGTTTGTCATGGGCGTGATGGCCGACCTTTCCGGTGCTTCGCAGACCAAGGAAGCGTCAAAGTCGGTGCTGGACCGTTCCTTTGTCGAGACCGACGCAAACCGCTTCCCCAAATTCATGGAGGCGCTCGGACCACGAGTGAAAGCCCGCGTGAAGAATACGCTGCCTCAGGTTGAGGGCGCCGAGCGGGACGAGGAACTGGCGCTCGACCTTACATTTTCCAGAATGGGCGATTTCGCCCCGGACAAGATTGCCGAGCAAGTTCCGCAACTGGCCGAGATCCTCAAGATGCGGCGCCAGCTCGAGGAGCTGCTTGGCTTCATGGATGGCCGCGTCGACGCCGAAAAACGCATCGCGCAACTTCTGAACAACGAACCACTTCTTGGCAAGATCGCCAGCCAGGCGCTGGCCGACGACGACAAGGTTGGGGAGTAAATCATGGCCGAACAGCAAAAGACCGCCGCCGTCGCCGCCGAGGCGGAAGCCATAGATCTTGGAGAATTCAGCGGGCTTCTCGAGAAGGATTTCAAGGTCAAGAAGGACGACAGCGAGAAACTGCAGCAACTCGTGCGCAATCTCGCACTCGCGGCGCAGTCCCGTTCCGAGACCACCACCATCTCCTCCAATGCGATCAAGTCGATCAAGTCGCTGATCGCGGGCATCGACAAGATGCTGACGACACAGGTCAACGAGATCCTGCACGCGCCCGAAGTGCGTGAGATGGAAGGCACATGGCGCGGCCTCTGGTATCTCATCAACAACACCGAGACGGATCAGAAGCTGAAGATCCGGGTGATGAACATCTCCAAGGAGCAACTGGCCGACACGCTCGAAGACTATGAAGGCCAGATGTGGGATCAGAGCCCGATCTTCAAGAAAGTCTATACGGACGAGTATTCGATGCTTGGCGGCGAGCCGATCGGCTGTGTGATTGGCGCCTACGAATTCTCGAACCACCCGCGCGACGTCGGTTTGTTGCGTAACATCTCCGGCATCTGTGCTTCAGCACACACGCCGTTTATCGCAGCCGCCTCGCCGCGCCTGTTCCGCATGGACAGCTGGCAGGAATTGCCGAACCCGCAAGATCTCCAGCAGATCGTCTCCAACCCGGCCTATGCCTCGTGGCAGTCGTTGCGCGAGAGCGAGGACGCTCGCTATATCGGCCTGACCATGCCGCGTGTTCTGGCGCGGCTGCCATACGGCACGGATACCGTTCCGGTGAAGGGCTTCACCTTCGAGGAAGAGGTGCAGGGCGATCACAACAAATATGTCTGGATGAACGCCGCCTTCCCTATGGGCGTGAACATAAACCGCAGCCACAAGCTCTATGGCTGGGGCACGCAGATCCGCGGCGTCGAGAATGGCGGCACGGTGCTTAACCTGCCGGTGCACAGCTTCCCGACCGATGACGGATCGATCGCGATGAAATGTCCGACCGAAGTCGCCATCGACGACCGGCGCGAAGCGGAACTGGCCAAGCTAGGCCTGATGCCGATCCTGCATCGAAAGAACACCGATCTCGCGGCCTTCATCGGCGCACACTCACTGCAGGACGACGAGACGCGGGCGGGGCGGCTGGTCGACCCCGACGCGCAGTCCAATGAGCGGCTGAGTGCCAACCTGCCCTATCTCTTCCCGGTCTCGCGCTTTGCGCATTACCTCAAGGCCATTGCGCGCGACAAGGTCGGCTCGTTCAAAGAGCGCTCCGACATGCAGATCTGGCTGACCGAATGGATCAACCGATATGTGCTGGCCAACCCGGCCTTCGCCGACGACAAGGCGCGCGCCAAGCGCCCGCTTGCCGCGGCCGAGGTTCAGGTGGACAGCGTTGAGGGGCGGCCGGGCTATTACAACGCCCGCTTCTATTTGCGTCCGCATTACCAGCTCGAGGGCATCAATGCCTCGCTCCGACTGGTCTCGGAACTACCGTCCGTGAAGACTTGAATTGCAGCAACACCATCTTGGTTTTTTGAAAGCGGTGGAGAAAGACAATGCCCACAGGTACGAAGATTGATGGCTTTCTAAAAGTTCCGGATATCAAAGGCCCAAGCGTTCGTGACGGCCACGAGGACGAAATCGAAATCCATGGGGTCGATTACAAGATAGTCGCGCCATACGATCCGAATTCGCTCTCGCGCCGCGGCCGTGTCTCCTTGGGAATGATCAAGTTCACCAAGCACTACGACAAGTCCTCGCCCTATCTGAAGAAAGCACTGTTCGAGAACAAGGCGCTGGACGAAGTGGTGTTCTCGGCTCGCCGGACCATCGATGGCGAGACGAATGATTACCTGGTCGTCACCCTCACCGACGCCTCGATCATGGAATACGACCTGTCGCAGGCGGAGGATGAGGAAGACCTGATCGAGGAAGAGGTCAGCTTCGCCTACAAGAAGATCAAGTTCGTCTATGACGGCAATGACGAAATCGAAATGGATGTCTATGTCGGCAAGTGAGGGCCGGCGGCCCGACGCGGACAAGCTGCAGGTCACCGCTGGTTCGCGAGCAAAACGCGAAGCGGTCCAGCCCTCTCTCTGGGACCGCCTCGTAAACGACCTGCCGGGCATGACCTCCGAGATAGACGGGCTGCGCCAGGCCTTGCAGGACGAACTCGGCGCCGACCGGCTGGAGGGTCTGGTTGCGGGCAGCGCGCGGCTCATCGATGCCGATGCGGAGCTGACGGCCGATCAGAAGCGGCGCCTGCACCGCCTGGCCTTTCAGATCCAGCATCGCGTGGAGATGGAAAGCCGCGGCGTGGTCGTGTCGGCCCGCGTGCTCCGGGAGGCCGTGCGGCGCGATATCGAGGCCCTGTTCAACACCGAGCGTTTCGAGGCTGTTCCGCTTCTTTCCGATCTCGAAAGCGAGCAGGCAGCGGACAACCCGCCGTCGCTCGCCGATTTCCCGGAGGTGCGCCGAAGCGTGATCAACTACGGCGTGCCCTCCTTTTCGGGCCGTTCCTCCCGCGATTTTGATCGCGAGGCGCTCGCCCGCGAGATCCGCTCGGTGCTTGCTACCTTCGAGCCACGCCTCAAGGAAAGTACGACGAAGGTCACGGTGACGCTTGGCGACAAGAGCGTGGGTTTGAAGATCGAGATTGACGCGGTGCTGATCATGACGCCGACGCCGGAACGCATGCGTCTGCGCACCACGATCAATCTCGACAACGGCTTGGCGCGGACCGAATTTAGGGAGGCCTGAGATGGATCGGGTCTTCGTGGAATATTACGAGGAGGAACTGACCCATATCCGTGCGCTGGCGGCGGAATTTGCCGACCTGCATCCGGCGGTGGCGCGCAATCTCTCCCTCGACACGGTGCCGTGTCCGGATCCGTATGTCGAGCGGTTGCTTGACGGCGTCGCTTTTCTCGCGGCGCGCACCCGGCTGAAAGTCGATGCCGAGCGCTCGCGGTTTTCACGCAGCGTGCTGGATGTCCTCTATCCCGATCTGGTCACGCCGGCGCCGGCAACGGCTATGGTGGTGCTGAAACCCGGCCAGCAGGTCCAGACGATGGTTGCCGGCCATGTCGTCAAGCGCAACACCCGGCTGGTTTCCGGCCTGCAGCCCGGCCTTTCGACGCGCTGCACCTTCACCACCGCCCAGGACGTCACGCTGTGGCCGATAGCGGTGACTTCGGTAAGCTATTTTCAAGATCGCAGCGCGCTGGCGGCGGCCGGCATAGGGCCGATCGGCGGTGTGGCCGGCGAGGCGGCGCTCCGCATCGTGCTGGCCCGAACCGGAAAAGGCAGGCTCGACGAATTGTCGCTCGACAAGCTTGATCTCTATTTTTCCGGGCGCACCAAGGCACCCTTGATTCTCGACGCGATTTTTGGCGCTTGTTCGGCCGTTGGCGCACGCGCGGAAGGCAAGACCAACCCCGTATCGCCCTTGCCGGAACCCGAAATGATCGGCATCAGCGACGACGAAGCCCTGATGCCTCGGACCCGTCCGACATTCGAGGGGTACCGTCTGCTGCGCGAATATTTCATGATGCCCGAGCGCTTTCACTATGCGCGGGTTTCCGGACTGCAGCCCGTCGTGCGCCGATGCGCCGCCGGGCTCGAGATCATCTTCATGTTCAGGCGTCCAGTGCCCGAGCTTGCCGACTTGACCCCGGCCGATTTCGAACTTTTCGCAACGCCGATCATCAATCTCTTCGAGCGTGAGTGCAACGTCATCGAGCTTGATCCGCGCAGGACGCGCCAGGTGCTGCATGCCGACCGAACGCGGGCGCGTGACTTCGAAATCTATCGGGTCATCCGCGTGGAGGACGCCGACACCGGGGGCAGCGATGCCGAAATTCCGGAGCTCTTCAGCCTGGGTCAGAATCGTGGCAGTGGCTGGGTCTACTCGACCGAGCGGCGTCCTCGTCGCGCGACGGAAGACGAGCGGCGCGACGGGCTGACCCGCACCTCCTACGCAGGGGACGATGTTTTCCTGGCAATTTCACGCCCGGTGGAAAGCCAGGCGAACCGGTCGCTGAAGCGTGTCGACATCGTGGCGCTTTGCACCAACCGCGATCTGCCGATCCTCGATGACAATCCCACTTTGACGCTGGAGGCCGGCGACCCGGTCGAAACGGTGCGGCTTCTCGGCGCGTTGCGTCCGCCTCGCCCGGCCATCCCCGCGGCGCTGCCTTCGGGCGCGGCGGGCGAATCGCGCGCCGACAATCTCGCCTGGCGGCTGGTGGCGCAACTGGCGCTCAATTTTCTCAGCCTTGCCAAGGAAGGCCGCGGCGTCGATCCGCTGCATGCGCTGCTTGATCTTTACGCCGACCGGGGAGATCCGAGCCTTGCCCGCAACGTGCATTCGATCGTTCGCATCGACTCGCGGTCGGTCATCGAACGGCTGCAGATCGACGGCCCGATGTGCTTTGGACGTGGCACGGAAGTAACATTGCATGTCGACCAGTTGGTCCTGGCAGGGCAAAGCACATTGCTGCTTTCGGCCCTGCTGGCACGGCTGTTTGCCCGGCATGCCGGGATAAACGGCTTCGTGCGAACCCGTACGCGGCTGCTGCAGAAGCAGGAGGATGTGCCATGGCCGATGACGCCCGGCAATCGCTACCTGATCTAGACACAGTCGACCCGAACCATGCCGAGGCGCTGTCCGGGACGTTCGACTTCTTCGAACTGTTGCGCCGACTCGAACGGAGGGGCGGGCTGTTCGGCTATTCCGGCTCGCCAGAGCGCGAGCCTGCAAGGCTCGGACAGCATGTGCGTCTTAGCTTTTCGGCCAGGGACGTGGTTGAATTCCACGACGCGAAGGACAAGGCTCCGGCCAGGGTCACCGTCGCAAATCTCGGCCTGATGGGACCCGAAGGTCCGCTGCCGCTGCATCTGACACGCTGGGTGCTCGATCGTCTGTCGCAGCGCTGGTTCACCGGCGCCGATGCCCAGCAAACCAGCGACACGACATTCGTGGACTTCGTCAACATTCTTCAGCACCGCATGATCGCCCTGTATTATCGGGCATGGGCGGATGCGCATCCGGCCGTACAGGTCGAACGCGCGGTCGGCGGGCGCGTTCGCGCCATGCTCGAAGCCATGGCGGGAATAGGACTTCCGGGCACCCAGAACACCGATCTCGATACGGTGAAGCTTCGCCAGGCGGCTTCGCTCGCCAGCCAGGTCGACGGCCCGGAACGGCTGACGCTGTTCCTGGCGGAAGCGTTCAAGGTGCCGGTTCAGATTAAGGAGTTCATCGCCGCCTGGATAATCATCCCAACCGGGCTCCAGACCCGTCTTGCAAAAGCCTATGCAGGGCTTGGCCGAGGAGCGACAATCGGCCCGCGCGTTTTCAACCGCCAAAGCCGAATCGAGCTCCGTGTCGGCCCGCTGGGGTACGAGGACTTCAAGGCGTTCCTGCCCGGTGGCCAGCGGTTCAAACTGTTCAAGCAAGCCGTTCGCGACATGGTCGGGGAATCGCTCGACGTCGATCTGCGCATCGTGCTTGCGCGGGAAGCCGTGCCGCCGCCCCGTCTCGGAGCGGTACAGCTCGGCCGAACTGCCTGGCTTGCGCGGCCTGTTGAAAGGGGCGATGCTGACGATCTGCGGCTGCGCACAATCGTCGGATGGCAGCCGGAAATGGCGGGGGTCGCGACATGAGCCTGCTGCTGACGCTGGAGCAAGGGCCACGCACCCAGGCCGTACGGCACACCCGGCTGGACGAAGGCGACCTGGTGATCGGCCGCAGCGCGGACGCAGGCTGGCAGATCGACGATCCCGACATGTTCGTTTCGCGAGCTCATTGCAGGATCTCGGGCGGGCGAGATGGATATTTCGTCACCGATACGTCAAGCAGCGGATTGTTCATAAACGATTCTGACAGCCCGCTCGGCGCCGGCAAGTCGACGCGTCTTCAAAGCGGTATGCGGCTAAGACTGGGCGACTACGTCGTCTATGTCGATCTGCAGACGCCAACCGCCCAAGCACCCACAGCCGGCCAGCCGGCTCCGGAACGCCTGCCGCCGGCATCCCGGGCGCCGGTGAGCATCGGCCACGACGACTTCTTTTCCGCCACGGTCGAAGAAGAGCCGCGACGGCCACGTCCGGCGGATTTGCCGGACCCGTTCGAACGGCCGGTTCCAGGCGCGTTCGAGCGTGCCACCTCCGGCCAGCGCAGTTCGCCTGGTTTCGATGACCCGTTCAGCCTCGATCCGGTTTCAACGCCTGTGTCGAAAAATGCCGCCTCTTACCGCGAACCGGGCGGCGCGGCGAACCAGGCGGACCCCTTCGGCCTCGACCCCGTGCCGTCTCCCAGCCGGGGAGCCGAGCCCGCTCATGGAAAGCCGTCCGATTTCAAGGATGATTTTGGTTTCGGATCGGCCGCGGCGCCCGGTTCGGCAAACGGCACCGGCTCGGCCGGGCAGCGCGAGCGCATCGCCCAACGACCACAATCCGCCAATCCCTGGGATTTGCCCGCGCAAGCGGCTGACGTCCCGCCTCCGGCGCGGGCAGGTGCTGCTGCCAAACCCGCCCGCCTGCCGGCAGCGCCGCAACTGGGGGACATGGCGCTCCGCTCCGCATTCCTGCATGGCATGGGTGTCGAGGAAGCCGATTTCCCCGAGCGCGACAGCATTGCGGAAATGGAGAAGTTTGGCCGCGAATATCGGTTGATGATGGAAGGCCTGATGCAGCTTCTGCGCAAACGGGCCGAGGAAAAGGGAAACGCTCGCGTCGCCCAGACCATGGTTGGGGCTTCCGAAGTCAATCCGCTCAAGTTTCTGCCGACGGTCGACGACGCCATCGTCACGCTTCTCGCCGAGCGCAGCCCTGGATTTCTCGCCGGCGAAGCGGCAATCGCCGACGCGGTTCGCGACCTCGCCCAACATCACGTGCGCGCCTGGCGCGGCGTACAGGGCGCCTTGCGGCGGATGATTGACCGTTTTGACCCGACAGCGATCGAGGAAGAGCTGAAATCGAATTCCGCGATCGGCACGCTGCTTTCGGGCGGACGCAGCGCCAAGCTGTGGGAGCTTTACCAGAAACGCCACCGTGAAATCGCCGAGAGCGCGGAAAAAAGCTTTCTGGGCGAAATCGGCGCTGATTTTCGGGATGCATATGAGGAGGAGTGAGACATGATCGATCGACGCGAATTCATTGTCGCCTTGGGCGCAACCGGGCTGCTTACGGCTTGCCAGAGCGGGCCGCCGAAACCATCGGTGATCACCGTCAAACTGACCGGCGGGGCCGGTATGAACCCGGGACCGGGCGGCGGCGACCGGCCGGTGACGGTCCTCGTCATGCGGCTGCGCAGCACCGGCAAATTCAATTCCGCCGACTACTTTGCCTTGCAGGGGGATGCCGGTTCGGCACTCGCAGGCGACCTCATCGGATCCGACCAGATAGCCGTCGGGCCGGGAAAGACCGCGTCCAAGACCATCACGGTCGAGCCGGACGCGACGGCGCTGGGCTTCGTTGCACTGATCCGCGAGCCCGGCGGCCGGAACTGGCGGACGACCAAGTCAGTGTCGGCGGGATCACAATTTACGGTCAACGTCTCGCTTGGCAGCGGCGGCATTTCCGCCTAACGGCCAGGGCAAGGGGAGCTCGATGCAGAGAGTAGCGGCATGAGCGATGCAAACAGGGTGCTGTGGTCCGAAGGTCTGTTTCTCCGGACCCAGCATTTCCAGCAGCAGGATCGCTTTTTCGAGGCGACGGTGCGCGGCGCGTTGCAGGCCGGGCAGTTGCATACGTTCGGCTTCCAGCAGCTGACGCTGGATCAGGCATTGCTGGAGGCCGGCCAGATCTCGATCCTGTCCGCACGGGGCATCTTTCCGGACGGAACACCTTTCTCCATTCCAGACATGATGGACGCGCCGCGACCATTGCCGGTCACCCCGGACACGAGCGCCGGGCCGGTGCTGGTGGCCTTGCCTCTGGAGCCTCCGGGAGGTGTCGGCTTCGATCCGGCACACGCAGCCGCCTCGGGAGCACGCTATCACGGGCGGGTCGTTTCGGTGCGTGACGCCGTCCAGGGCGGTTCAGATCCTGAAGAAATCGAGATCGCCCGTCCGCAGGCGCTGCTGCTTGCACCCGGCAAGTCGGTCGGTGGCTACACAGCCTTGCCGATAGCCGACCTCAAGGGGGTTCGAGCCGATGGTGGCGTCTCTCTGGACGAGACCTTCCTGCCGCCGACACTGATTACCGGCGCGGTGGCCTGGTATCGGCAATTGCTTCTGGAAGTTGTCACAGGCCTCGAGCAGATCGCCGAGGCGCATGGCAAGATGGTCATGGGCGGGCCTGGGCGCAGCGTCGAAGATCTGCTGATGCTCAATCTCGCCAATGCGGCGCGTCCGCGGCTCGCCCACATGCTGGCGCAGGATGTCTTCCATCCGGCCGAGCTTTACCTGGAACTTGCCGGGCTCGCTGGTTCGATGGCGACCTACGGATCGAGCGCGCGGCGCCTGGGCGAATTACCCGCTTACGATCACATGGCGCCAGGCCCCGCCTATTCGGCGCTGGCGGATGCGCTGCGCTCGCTCATCCTCAGCCTGCGTTACATCGAGCCTAAATCGCGTGCGCTGCCTGTCATGCGGCATTCGACCAATGTCTGGAAAATCCGCATCGACAACCCGAAGCTGCTGGTGGCCAGCCGGATCGTCATCCGGGTCGGTTCGGAGCTGTCGGAGGACGCGCTGCGCAAGATATTCGTCAATCAGGCGACTGTCGGCTCGGCCGACCAGTTCGAGGGCCTGTGGAAATCGCGATTGCCCGGCATTCCGCTGAAACCGCTTCATTCCCAGCCGCGCGAGATCCCCTACGATGGCGATCGGCTGTGCCTCGAGCTGGACCAGAAAAGCGAGCATTGGGCCTCGCTGCTCGATGCTCCCGGCTTTGTCATCGGCGTTTCGGGCGTGTTGCCAAGCGAGCCGCAGGTGGACTGCTATTCGGTGAACAGGTGAGATCATGAGCCGCGATGATCCGTTCGGACTGTCGGATGATCGCGAACGCACCCGCATACGACTGACCGGCGCGCCGATGCCGCGACCGATGGCGCCGCTGTTGCCGGGGGCGGTGGTAAAGCGGTCTCGGACCCACCCGAACGCGCTTGTCAACGCATTCGCACCCTTGCTCGAGTTCGCTCCCGAGCTCGAGAGTGCGCTGCCGCCGGAGAATCCGGAAACGTTGCGCACCCGATTGCTCGAAGAACTGGTTCGGGCACGCGACATGGCAATGTCGACGGGATCCTCGATGGAGAGGGCCGACCAGGCAGCCTGGATCGTGGCGGCGTTGCTCGATGATCTGGCTCTGAACACGCCCTGGGGTGGGGCCAGCGCCTGGCCTCGGCAGCCGCTTGTGGTCATGCTGCGTGGCGATGTCGATGCCGGCACGCAGTTCTTCACGCGTCTCGACGAACTGGAACGCCATCCCAACCGCGATCGCGAATTGCTGGAACTGCAGTATGATTGCATGGCGCTCGGTTTCCGCGGCAAATATCGCGTGCCTGGGCGATCAGGCGACCGTTCGCTCAATGCCGTTCGCGTGGCGGCGGCACGCTTCCTGCGCGATGCCGACGCTGAAGGCGCGCCACTGTCGCCAAACTGGAAGGGCGTGATCGCATCCGACGAGCCGCAGCGCTTCATCGTTCCGATCTGGGTCATGGCGCTCGGTGCGGCGGTTGTTTCCACAGCGATCCATATCGGGCTCTCGATGGGACTGAGCAGCCAGGCGGTCGAGCTTTCCGCACTTGTGCGCACCTTGCCGCCGCCTGCACGCGGCGACATCAGCCGTACGTCGCCCAAGGTCGAGGCCCCGCCGCCGGAGAAAGTGGATTTTGCGCTGTTGCCGGAATTTCAGGCCGGTGCACCGGCCGACCTCAGATCCGCCCTCAGCGGCACCGAGAGCGTCTCGCTGGCCAAGCTGATCATCCAGGCCTCCAACCCCGAACTGTTCCAGTCGTCGCGGCCACAACTGACCGAAGGCTTCGAGCCTCTGATCGGTTCGATCGCCAAGGTGATCCTCGCCAATCAGGAGCTGATCGGAAACATCACGGTGATCGGTCATACGGACGGCGTTCCTCTGCAAAAGACCAATCCGCTGTCGACCAACCAGCGGCTGTCCGAGGCTCGCGCCCAGACGATTGCCGACATGCTGGTCCAGAACGGAGTGCCACGGGACCGCGTCCATTCCGAGGGCCGCGCGGCCACCGATCCAGTGGCCAGCGACAGCACGCGCCAGGGGCGAGCCTTGAACCGCCGCGCCGAGGTGCTTGTCGAAAAGAGGCTGTGAGATGTTCATCCTGCGCTTCCTCTGGGCGGTTCTGACATCGCGCTGGCTGTGGACGCTGATCGGCATCACGCTGCTTTCCCTGGTCATCTGGGTGTTCGGTCCGATCGTCAGGGTCGGTGCCTACGAACCGTTCGCCTCTGAAAATGTGCGCATCGTCATCATCGCGCTGCTGGTCATCTTCTGGCTGATCTGGCTGATCGTCGCCCAGCGCCGGGCGATCCGCGCCAACCGCCTGTTCGTCGCCGACATTGCCGCGCCCGCGGTGGAAAAGCCGCTGAGCCCCGGCGAAGAGAACGTCGCTGCCGTGGGTGCCAAGTTCGCCGAGGTGATGGCCGAACTGAAGCGCCGCAAGCTGGGCGGCCGCAAGTTTCTGCGCGACATGCCGTGGTATGTGATCGTCGGGCCGCCGGCCACCGGCAAGACCACGGCTCTGCGGCAGTCCGGACTGAATTTTCCGATCGACCTCACCGACGACCTGCAAGGGGTCGGCGGCACCCGCAACTGCGACTGGTTCTTTTCCGAAAACGCGGTTCTGATCGATACCGCCGGCCGCTATGTGCAGCAGGAGAGCCAGCCCGATGTGGACGCGGCGGAATGGCTGGGCTTCCTCGACCTTTTGAAGAAGCATCGCGGCCGCCGCGCGCTCAACGGCGTCATCGTGGCGCTTTCGATCGACGTGCTTTCGGAGGGCGACGAAGCCATCAAGGCGCACGGCCGCAAGATCCGCCGCCGGTTGGCCGAGCTCAACGACCGGCTCGAAATCCGCCTTCCGGTCTATCTGATGCTGACCAAGGCCGATCTGATCAAGGGTTTCGAAGCCTTCTTCGGCGGTCTGTCCACCGCCTCGCGCGAGCAGGTGTGGGGAACGACCTTCGCGCTGGATGCGCGCGTGGATGCCAAGACCATCGAACGCGAAATTTCGACGCTGGCGACGGAGCTGGAGCGGCGGCTGGTGCCGCGCCTGGAGGATGAGGAAAAACTCGCCGCCCGTGCAGAGATCTTCCGGTTTCCTGCCCAACTCGCAAGCCTGTCCGAACCGATCCAGGTGCTGGTCGAGGCGATGTTCGGCGAAAGCCGGTATGAAGAGGCTGCATGGCTGCGCGGCCTCTACCTGACGTCGGCGACTCAGGAAGGGGCGCCTATCGACCGACTGACCGCGGCGCTGTCGTCGTCTTTCGGTCTTCCGCCACGGCGGGTCCTGCCCGCACCAAGGGTCGAGAAACGCAGCTTCTTCCTGAAGAACCTGCTCACCGAAGTCATCTTCAAGGAAGCAGGCCTGGGTACGTTCGACCCGCTGGCGCAACGCCGCCGCGCCTGGATCTGGCGGGGCGCGGCGGCTGCCTGTGCCACAGCGGGCTTGCTGGCCAGTGCGGTGTTTGCCTGGTCCTACTACGACAACCGCAATGCGATCTCGGCCCAGGCAAGCCAGTTCGAAGCGCTGCAGACGCCGTTGACCTCGGCTGCCGCAAACCCGGCATCGGTGCAGCAGCCTGCCATCGACGGCGCGCTCGAGGCAATGGACGCGGTCTCAAATGCCCGGACAGCACCGCCGGCCGCTGTCCAGGATCTGCTAGGGCCATCGGCCTCGGCGGAACTGGTGCGGGCTCAGACCGACACCTACGATCACGCCTTGCGCAACGTGCTTGAGCCGCACATGGTGGCCCTTCTCGAGGCCACCATGTGGCGGCAGATCCGCGATCCGGATTTCATGCTCGGCGCTCTCAAGACCTATCGTATGATGACGGGTCTGTCGCAGATGGATCCCGACTACACCCAGAACTGGTGGGTCAACAGCCTTCCCGAATTCGCGGCCGCAGCACCATTTCCAACCGCCGATGCCGAAGAGCATCAGCTTGCGGCCATCCGCCGGATGACGGTCGACGAAAGCTATATCGAGCCCGACCAGGCGCTGGTTGCCGAAGCGCTGAAAACGGTATGCACGATTTCATTGCCGGCGCGTGCCTACAAGCAATTGCTGGCCGATCCGGTAGTGGCCGGGCTCAAAGAATGGATTCCGGCGAATTTCGCCGGTCCCAACGGCGCCAAGGTTTTTGCGCGTCGCTCCGGCAAGACGCTTCGCGTCGGCATTTCGGGAGCATTCACCTATGCAGGCTTCCATGACGCCGTTCTCGACCGGATCGAGGATGTGGCAGCACAAGCGGCGCTGGATCGGGCGGTCTTCGCCGGGGGCTGCTCCGAGAACTCCGAAACGTCCGTGTCGGCGCTGTCCGAGGACATCCTGAAGCTCTACTACGACGACTATATCGCACAGTGGGACAGCTTCCTGCGCGATATGAGGCTGGCGCCGTTGAGCGACCTCAATGTCGCCAGTGAGAATCTGAAGGATCTTTCCAGCGCCGATTCAGCGCTGAAACGCCTGCTCACGGCGGTCGTTCAGGAGACCGAGCTTACCCGGTCCGATGAAGCGCCGGCCGACGACAAGGCGGCGGCCAAGGGCGGCTCGAAACTGCTCGGCAAACTCGGCAAGCTCGGCAAGATCGTCAAAACGGGGGCAAAGCTGCTTCCACGCGCGGGCTCAGCTGACGAGGTGGATCTTACCGGCAACCTGGTGGCCGAACACTTCAAGCCGCTCAAAGGTGCTATTGCCGAGGTCGACGGCCAGCCGCCAGCACTCGACGCCGCGGTGGTGGCTTTGACGGCGCTGTCCAACGTTTTGCAGACGGTCACGGCCAATCCCGATCCCCAGGATGCCATCAAGAAGCAAGGCGGCCTCGCCGAACTGACGGGGGCGGTCGCAAGGCAAGCGCAAATCCTGCCCGACCCGGTCGACGACTGGCTCGGCGGTGTCGCCGGCGACACCAGCGGGTTGACGCAAAAGGCGGTCACCTCGGAGCTCAACGCCATCTGGCGCGCCGACATCCTGCCCTTCTGCCAGGCGGCGCTCAACGACCGCTATCCGTTCAGTCCCGAAAGCGCGGTGGACGTCAATGTCCGCGACTTCGCCCGCCTGTTCGGACCGGCGGGCCTGATCGACGCGTTCACCAACGACCATTTGATCAGCTATGTCGACACCGCCAGCCAGCCGTGGAAATGGCGTGCCGATTTCGGCCTCGACCCTTCGGCGCTGGCGGCTTTCGAGCAGGCCAGGCGGATACGCGACGATCTCTTTCCCGGCGGTACAGGACCGGTGATGAGCTTCACGCTGGAACCCAAGGACCTGTCTCCGAACGTCACGCGCGTAACGCTCAATCTCGATGGCCAGACCCTCGTCTACTTCAACAACGCGACGCGGCCGCAACCGATGACCTGGCCCGGCAAGGACGGCACCGGGGTCATCTCGCTCGCCTTCCAGCCCATCGATGGTTCGCCCGAAATCATGCTCAACGAGACCGGCAGCTGGGCGTGGCTGAGGATGCTGCGCAGCGGCCGATTCACTGGAACCTCGCTGTCCGATGTCTACAGCCTGCGGCTGGGCACGAAAGGCATGTACGCCGATTTCGAGCTCAAGGCCGCCAGCGTCGAAAACCCTTACAACCTGCAAATGTTCAAGAAATTCTCATGTCCGCCGCAGATATGAGCACCGGCTTCTTCGGCAAGATTCCGGCGACCGGAGATTTTGTCGCCGCGAACTTGCCGCGAGCGTTCATCGACCGCTGGGACCGGTGGATGTCGATGGAACTGCGCGAGAGGCCAGACGAGGGGGAATTGGATTCGCGTGTCTGGCGCTTCATCGTCAAGGGCGGCATTTTCGGCGACCAGCCCTGTGCCGGCGTCTGGCGCATGAGCGAGGATCGCGTCGGCCGCCGTTATCCGTTCGCCATCGTCCGGCTTGGGGCCCCGCCGGAGCCGGGCGACCCGTGGTACGATGCAGTGGCCTCGCTTCTTCAGAACTGCGTCGACAACTACTGGGCGCAGACCCGGCTGGCCGAAAGCCTTCAGATTTTGCCACCTCCGGGCGCCGCCGCCGCGACCGACAAGATCGCATTCTGGAGCGACGACTGGGAGGTCAGGGAGTTCGGCTTCGCCGACATCCACGACCTTGCTCAAAATGCCCTGCCCGCGATGCGCGGCATCGCCGGAGACGGCGGGGTCCTGAGCCATGGGTAACACGGTCTACGCCGAAAAGATGGGCTTCTTCCACCAGGCAAGCGGCGGCAAGGGCGTCGCGCCGGGCGACGTCTGCCTCAGCCCGCCGCCGCCGCCAGCGGGACCGGTGCCGGTTCCATATGTCAACATGCTTTCGGCCAGCGATCTCATCAAAGGCAGCAAGAGCGTCAAGGTGCAGGGAACACCGACGGCGCTGGAGAACTCTTCCGAAGTGGCGCTGAGTACGGGCAACGAAGCGGCCACGCCTGGACTTGGCGCCGGCGTGGTCACCCATCGCATCAAGGGTAAGGGCTCGTTCAAGCTCTGGTCGTTCACGGTCAAGGTCGAGGGCAAGGGAGTCTGCCGCCACGGCGATCCGATGGAGCAGAATACCGCGAGCCCGCTGCCGAACACGGTCGACGTGTCCGCCATGGTCGACTTCTCGGTGGTGCTGGGCAAGGACGCGATGAAGGAAGACTGCCCGCGCGACTACAAGTACTCGGAGGACTATACCCCCACGACCGAGACCCAGCGCGCTTCCGTGCAGGGGCAGACCTGCTGGCAGTGCAAGAAGGACCGCGCCAACATCCTTCGTCGGGCTTCAGGCCCAGGCAAGGACAAGGCGCTGAAGGACATTGACAAGAAAATCAAAAGGCAGACTGACGGCAAGGTCACGATGATCGCCGATCACCAGCCGCCGCAGAAGACCGCGTGGGAGATGGGAGCGTGCCACGATCCGGGCAGCTTCGCCCAGCGGATGCGCGACCTTCCGTGCCAGCCGCATTGTCATGCTCACAGCATGGAGCAGTCCCAGGATATGCGCGCACTGGATCGCCGCGAGCTTTACGATGCGATGAACAAGCACATTGGCGGCCTGGGCATATAGAGATATGAAATGATCTCGATAACGTATCAAGACATCTATGATCGTTGGACAGACGAGTTGAAGATCGTCGTGCCACCATTGCTGGAATGGTGGCATGACCTTCGTGCGCAGGAAGTCAACAGGGAGCTTGTCGACGCCCGCTGGCCGGCGGGACCAGCGAGTCACCCTCGGGTCATTGCCCTGTTTCGGAAGTACTACTTCGAAACGACGCGACTGAACGACTTGCTTTCGGGCGGCGGGCCGGAGCCCGGGAGGAGCGAGATGTGGGGCTCCGAGGCCAAGCAGTTGTCCGAAGGGAGCGAGGGGGACGGGCCGGTCCCACCCGTGACGTTGCTCCTCTCCTGGCTGGGCGACACCGAGCCCGAGCTGGCGGACTTCATGAGGCCGTTCGACTTCATTCCCATCGGGGAAGATCCGGAATTCGAGGAGTCCTGAGCGATGGCACTGCTCGTCAACCACAACATCCAGAACGGGACCTACCGGCTGCTGCGCGCGCCCGGTGACGTCCGAGGCCGCGCGGAAGGGACGGCGCCGGGGACCGGCTCGGCTGGACATCGCAGCCTGTTCGCCGCCTATCTGCTCGATTTCGTGGACGTGTTCGCTGTCGCGTCCGAGACATGGAACGCGAGTGTCGAGGAGCGCATGGAGACCGGCCTGCCGATGGGCGAGGCAATCCTCCGAACGATCGAGGCCAAGGGGCTTGCCGGCCCCGCCGGCCACCCGAGGGTGGTCTGGCTCGTGCGCAAGTACTGGCTCGCGTGCGACAAGGAAAACCGGCGTTCCGCGTCGAGTGCGGTGCCTCCCGAAGTGTTACTTCTCGAGTGGCTGATCCAGGGCGGCCATGACGACTATGCGACGCTGCTGACCGCGATGCCCTACTGGCCGATCGGCCTCGACGAACACGGCAATTGGTGCTGAGCGATGGCGTTCGCGGTCGGGATCGAGAATCGCACGCCGTTCGCCACCGCAACACATGTGCAACTCGACGCCGACGGCCAGGAAGTCCTGGTCGTCATGTTCTCGGCAAGCTTCGATGCGCTCGACGGCGCACCGGCACTGGACGTCTGCGAAGACCAGATGCCGGTCGCGCTCTGGGATATCCCGTTCGGCGATCCAGCCAATTCCTCCAATCGCTACGAAGCCGATATTGCGCCGCATAAGCCGGCCGCCGAAATCCTTGTCAACGGTTCGGCGCACGCGCCGAACCGCCGTCCGGTGGCGGAGATGCAGGTCGGTTTCCGCGTCGGTGGCTTGCAAAAGGTGCTCAACGTTGTCGGAGACCGCATCTACGATGCCGGCGGCTACAGTGCGCCGGCCCTGTTCCGAACCATGCCGATCGTTTACGAGCGCGCCTATGGTGGGACGCTGCCAGATGGCCGGCTTGACCGACGCAACCCGGTCGGCGTCGGCTATCACCATGCCTCGTCCGCCGATCCGGCAGTGCGAACACAAGCCCCGAATGTCACCTACCCCGCCGAACCTTATCTCAGTCCCTCCGATCGGCCCAGACCGGCCAGCTTCGGCCCGCTCGGGCGGGGTTGGATGCCGAGACTGCCGCTCGCGGGCACCTACGACCAAGCCTGGATCGACACGCAGTGGCCACTGCCTCCCGGGGATTTCGATCCGCGCTACAATCTGTGCGCCCCGGCGGACCAGCACCTGCCGGCAATCCATGGCGGTGAGACTGTCACGATCATCGGCATGACACCGAACGGCCGCTGGGACTTCCGCCTGCCGCGCATCGTTGCGCCTGTGCGGCTGATCTATGACGACCGGGTCGAGGAACGTCCGTTTGCCGCGGACACGGTGATTGTCGAGCCGGATCTGTGGCGCGTCACACTGAAAGCGCGCTTTTCACACGTGACAAAACGGAACACGCCGGCGCTGCGGGAAATCGTCTTCGGCCATGTCACGCCCGCCTTTCTCGTGGCCCGGCGCAAGCGCAAGAGCTATCTCAGCCCGCGTGGCGGCGACGGCACAGTCGACCGCGCCGTGTGGCAGCCATGAAGCGGCCGCTCTACGTCGCCGGCGGCGGCGCCGTCACGCCCGCCGGGCTGAACGCGCGGCAAACGATCGCAGCCATTCGGGCGAGCCTTTCGGCCTTCGAGGAAATCACGCTCGCCGAACCGTTCGGAGTGCCACAGGTAGTCGCGCGCATACCCACTCACCGGCATCTGCGCCGCAACGAAGGCGAATGGCTGGTCAACATGGCCGCCCGCGCTATCAACGAAGCGCTCGGCGCGGGCGAGCCGGGGGTCGCGGCGGCCACCGCGCTGCTCATCACGACGCCGGAGAGCTTTCGCAACCATCCGGCTTTCGTTGATATTCCGGCGCGCGATTTCCTGGCCGCGGTTGTCGACGCAACAGGCCTGAGATTCCACCACGCCTCGTGCGTCATCGACGGCGGCGCGGCGGCAAGTGTGGGACTGATAGAACGGGCGCTTGCACTGATGGAGGATCAAGGCGCCGCACAAGTGCTGCTCGGTGGCGTCGACAGCCTCGTCAACCACACCGACCTCGGCCGGCTCAGCCGGACCGGACGTTTACAGGGCGCGGACAACGCCCAAGGACTGGTTCCTGGCGAGGCGGCCGTCTTCGTGCGGCTGCTGCGGGAACCTGGCCGCGAGCCTGTCGTGGCCGCTATCCATGGCATCGGCATGGCCCAGGAGACGGACAGCATCCTTTCCGAGCGCTACAGCCAGGGCCGCGCCATGCTCGGCGCGCTGCGCGACGCCGTTTCGGGATCGGGACCATCGGAACCCGACATCGACTTCGTCGTCTCGAACGGCAATGGCGAGCGCTATCATGGCTGGGAGATGCTGATTGCCCGACCGCGCTTCTATCGCACGCACCGCACCCTGATGGCGACGGCCTATCCGGCGATGACGGTCGGCGACACCGGCGCGGCCAGCGGCGCGCTGGCGCTGATGCTGGCCGCCGACAGTCTTGTCCAGAATTATGCGCCGGGATCGATTGCCATGTGCGAAGTCGCATCCGAGAACGGATTGCGCGCCGCCGCCGTCGTGGCGCGGGCGAACCGCCGATAGATTACATCCAGGCCGGGAACCGGCGCGTCCTGCGCCAATCGGTCAGCGGCGTATCGGTTGCCGCGATGGCCGCGCGCAACGCGTCGAGCCGCAACCGGCGCATCGAATGGAAAGGCGTGCGACCGCGCCCGCCCCGTCCCTCGTCCCACCAAGCAGCAACGCGATCGGCGACAGGCAACGGGCTGTGGTTCAGAGATTCAAACGCCTTCCCCAAATCGGCCGGGTCTATCGTGAACAGGTCGGTGTCGTTGAAATCCACCTCGAACAGATCGCGCATCGCCAGCCCGGCGGCAAAGACAAGTTCCGGTTCGCGCATCTTCTCGATCAGCCAGGGCATCACCGACGGATCGCCAAACAGGCCGATCGACGCCGTTGCCGCCACGCGTAGCAGGGGCTGGCCGAGGCGCGTCTGCAACCAACCTTTCGCGGCCTTGGGCGGCGTTGTCAGCAGGCGTATCTCGATCGCCGCCTCCGCTTGGTCCGTCTCCGTCAGCACGATCTTGTCGATCACTGGGTGCGCGGACCGCGCCTCACCAAGCAGGCAAGCGGCGAAGGCGGCCGCAAGACGTTCTCTCGCCGTCTCGCCATCAAGGCCAGCCAGGACTGCCGGAAGCAGGTCGCGCCGCCCGAGCCCACCGGCGAGCCGAACGGCGCGCCGGCGGACGTTCGCGTCGGAATGGCTGGCCAGATCATGCAGGCGCGGTCCCGGATCGACGCGGTGATGCCAGAGCGCAGACAGCCCAAGGCAGCGTAGTCGCGCATCGCTTGTGTCCAGCCATTGCGCCACGAAGGGACGCAGGTTATAGCGCGGCGTGCGCGCGATCGCAGCGGACAAGCTTGAAAAGCCGGCTTCACCCACGCTTACGCCGGCGTCGATTGCGGAGGTTACCAGTTTGGCATCGCTCCAACGCATTGCCAGAGTGCCGAGCACGAAAAGTTCGCCTGGTTCGGCGTAGTCAGCAAAGCGCGCTTGAGCAGCTTCCCAACCGGCCTTGCCGGCTGCCATGAGCCCTTCAAGATTGGCTTCGAGACGCTGGTCTATGCGACCGATATCGGTTTCGTCGAGGATTGGACCGTCGATCTCCCGACGACGGCGCAGCCACAGGAAAGCCGCGTCCTCGGCATGCTGATCCACGATGGCGGCGATGGTCGCGACGCGGTGCATAGGCAACGCCTCAATTGAGATGCACGGCCCCACCGCGAATACGGTTGGTCCCGCTGGCCTGGCTCGTCAACTGGCTGCCGCGAATGGTCACGCGGCCATTCTTTTCCAGAATGATCGACGCCAGGCCGCAGCGCAGTTCTATGCGCTCGTCTCCGGTGATGACGACACGGTCGCCTTCGCGAGCGACTTTCAGCTCCCTGTTCTTGTGCGCCGGATCGACGATGCGTCCAACGACCAACGGCCGCGTTGGATCACCCTCCTCGAACAGAAGGGCCAGTTCTGAACCGATCGCCGAAATGTCCAGTTCAGTCAGGCTGCGCGCCGCAATCGCCGTCTCGCGCGGATTGCCAACGAAGACAACAAGCGGTGCCCCGCCCTCGAAACCGATCAGCAGGCCGATCACGACGCCGTCGATACGATCCAGCACTTCCATGATGACGCCCTCAGTTGTTGTTGATGGTGCTTCCCTTGACGATCACGTCGCCGTCGGCCTTGACGGTAATCTTGCCGCTGCCCTTGAGCGTTATGTCCTTGCCGTCGGCAACAATGGTGCCGTCCTTTTTCATCGTGATCGACGCCGAGCCGCATTTGAGTGTGATCGAGTCACCCGCCTCGATCACCAGGTTCTTGCCGACCTTGATCGAGCTGTCGTCCGCAATCTGGATTCCGCTGCCCTTGCCGACCTTGAGCGCGTGCCCGCCTCCGACATCGGTTGCGTCGTCAGCGCCGATTTTTGCCGACCTGCCTTTGCCGATTTGCGACGACTGCGCGCCGCCGATGGCGAAACTCTGGTCCGCGCCGATTTTCACGCTCTGCGCGGCCGCGATTGTCCAATTGTCCGCCGCTCCGATGGTGTGAGTCTGTCCGGCCCCCACTGTCATCGAGCGCGATGCGCCGATCTGATTCGTCTGGACGGCGCCAACGCTTCGGGTTTCCGCTGCGCCCACTGAATCCACTCGCGCCGCGCCCACGGTGATCGTCTGGATCAACCCGACGGTCTGCGTGTGATTGGACCCGATCGTCTCCGTCGAGTTCGCGCCGATGCCGATCGTCTCGTTCGAGCCAACCGTAAGCGAGCGGTTGACGCCCACCGTCTCGGTATCGTTCTTGCCGATGTCGGTTGTCTGGTCGACGCCGACCTTGACTGTCTTGTTGTTGCCGACGTCCTCGTCGAGGTTGTGGCCGACGGAATGCTTGGCGTCGTGGTCGATGCGGTCCGACTGATCGTGCTGCACCAGCTTGGTACGGTCATGCTTGATCAGAAGGTTGTGGTCCTTCTGCGCCTGGAAATTGACCAGTTCGGAGCCGGCCTTGTCCTCGAACATCAGCTCGTTGTAGCCGCCGCCGCCGAGCGAGGAGTCCGACTTCCAGCCGGATTGCGTGGCACTCGCCGGCAGCCCGTAGGGCGGCATCTGCGAGGCATTGTAGACCCGGCCGGTGATGATCGGCAGGTCAGGGTCGCCTTCGATAAAGTCGACGATCACCTCCTGGCCGATGCGCGGTATCTGGATGAAGCCCCAGCCGCTGCCGGCCCAGGTCTGTGAGACCCGCACGAAACAGGAGCTGTTCTCGTCCTTCTTGCCCAGGCGATCCCAGTGGAACTGCACCTTCACCCTGGCGTATTTGTCGGTGAATATTTCCTGGCCTGACGGACCGACCACGGTCGCCGTCTGCGGCCCACGCATGATCGGTCGGGGCGTGATCCGTGGCGGACGATAGGGCAAGGCGGTCGGCGCCACGCCCAGGATCACCTTGAAGTTCTCGCTGTCGACGTCGGCATGGCTTCTGTATCCCGGATCGAACAGCCTGTATTCGGCGCTGACCACCAGATACTCCTGGTTCTGGTCCTCGCGCGGAAAGCCATCGAGCTTGAACGTACAGCCCGAAAACAGGCCGCGCACGGTGCCGACCGCGGCGATACGCTGGTGGACGGCCTGGATCTCCTCGCGTCGGATCGCGGCCAGGTTGTCGCCCCGGCCGACTTCGAGATGCGCGCCGGGCTGGCGGTAGTTTTCGCCGGCGGCCAGCTTGTGACTGAACGGCTGGGCCGACTTGGCCATAAGGTCGGCGCCCGGCTTCTTGAAATCATAGTCGGTGTGGGCATAGGCGCCCGGACGCACCGAACTGCCCGGTATCCATTCGGTGATGTATTCGACATCGCGCCGGGAGCCCTGCCCTTCAAAATGATAAGGTACTTTCTCGTAGCCCGGCGCCGGCTTCAGCTTGCTCATCGCATCGGTCAGGACAAGCGTGTGTTTGCCCTCGTCATGCTCGAAAAAATACAGGATGCCTTCATGCTCGAGCAGCCGCTGGACGAAATCCAGATCGGTCTCGTCATATTGTACGCAGTATTCGCGCGGAGGGTAGGAACCCTGCAGACGCAGATCGAACTCCGCCGTGCTGTATTTCTTGAAGACGTCCTTGACGATGTCGACGACGCTCTTGTTCTGGAAAATACGGCAATCGGTGGTGTTGCCGAGGAACCAGAGCCACGGCCTGACGACCGCTTCGTAGTAGGCCAGCCGGTCTTCTATGCGGGTCAGGCGAAACTCGGACACAAGACCGCTGAACCAACGTTTCGGATCGGATTCGCCTTCCACCGAAACGACACCCCCCAGCATCTTCAGCGGATCGATATCGGGGCTGGGGCTGACGAACCCTACCGTATAGGCCAAACAACGGCTGATCTCATCGCGACCGACAAGATGCGTGAAGGTCAACAGCTCGGCGCCAACCGGTGTTTGCACAACCGTGGCACGTTCGTTCGGCATGGGTCGTGCCCCTCCTGGACGCGGCCGCCGGCAGTGGGTTTGAAGTTCCCGCATCCAGGAACTTTTTGGCCCGCCGCACCAGGCTATGTTGAGCCTACCACATGTTGTCCGGCCGACCAAAGAGATGCACAGCGGAAAAACCTTACCCTGCCGATGCATTGGCTCGAAACGCCGCTGTCCTGCTGGATGTGCAAACTGCTAGAATGTGGAGTATCGATCAGCGTTCGACGGCGATCCTCGATGTATATCAGTCTGCAAATCAACAATGTCGACGCCTTGCCTGTGGGCATCTCGACCAGTTACGCGGCGCGTGATCGCGGCTTCGAAATCGGACGCGAGGCTTGTGATTGGACCTTGCCGGACCCCGACAAGTTCATCTCCGGCCGGCATTGCGAGGTTCGCTACGAGGCAGGCGCTTTCTGGCTGCACGATGTCTCGCGCAACGGAACCTACATCAACGGATCGAGCCAGCGCATGACCGGCCCGCATCGGCTGAGCCATGGCGACCGGGTGCTGATCGGCCGCCATGTCATCTTCGTATCGATCGACGACGAGCCCGCCACGACAGGCCATATCAGTTCGACACAACGAGAAATGCCGGCCGCGACAGGCCGGCCGCTCGAATTCGCCGCCGAGCCGTTCTTCACTCCTTCGGAGCAACATTCCGGGCAGCGGGTTCCGGCTCCGGCGTTCTCGTCGCAACCGCCTCTCCCCTCGACCAGAGACGAAGTGCTGCGGGAAATCGCGATCGCGGCCGGCATCTCGCCGGAATTGCTTCAATCGCGCGATCCGCATGAAGTTGCCGCCGAAATCGGCACGGTCCTGCGGACTGTGGTCGAGGAACTGACCATGCTTTTGAAAGCGCGCACGGCCGCGAAAATACTGGCCAAGAGCACACAACGGACGATGATCAGCGCCGCCGACAACAACCCCCTGAAGTTCGGCCCGGGAACCGACGACATCCTCGAAATCATGTTCGCCCGCCGCAGGGCCGGCTATCTGGATGCCAGGCGCAGCATCAAAGATGCATTCCGCGATCTCAAGACGCACGAATTCGCCACCTATGCCGCCATGCAAGCTGCGCTGTCGCGGCTGCTCGACGATCTGTCGCCCGAGGCGATCGGAAAGAAACTCCCCCCGACATCGTTCTCGTCTAAGAAAAGCCAGGCCTGGGACGCTTTTGTCGCGACCTGGCGAACCATGGAGGAAGCCCACGAGAACGGCATGCTGGACATATTCCTGGCCTATTTCAGCGAGGCCTATGCCAAGGCCGACAAGCAGAAATAGACAGGCCCAAAGGGGGATGCGAGGCTGAAGTCGACGAAGAAAACCTCTTTGGTGCGCGGCATCCGGTTCCAATCGAGAGTTTGTGAGATTACGATCGCATACGACAATTCGCTAAGCGGCTAAGGCTGATCGACCTGGGGGTCTGCGGCAAATGTCATCTTTCGGCGGGATAGTAAGATATAGCCTACCTTCCTCCGGACACTGTCAGGGTCGGCAGGGGTTGCGTTTCCTTCACCTGACGAGAAACCGTTTTGCGCCTGTCTCACCCAGTCGCGGGCACACCGCCTGCACGGACGATCGTCCATGAGTTCGAAGGACGATCCTTTCGGCCCGGCTGGCAAGACCGTCATTCGCGCCCCTCCACGGCGTGAGCGAAAACCGGCGCCGGTCCCTCAAGTGCCCGTCGCGGATGACGGGCAAACCTCGCAGATCAAGGATTCGACCGTATTCGATCCCGGCATCGGCCGGCATACACCGCCGGGCTGGGCATCCGGGACAGTGATTTATCAAGGAGCCCCTTCCGCTTCGGCAGGAAGCGGCGCTTCCGAGGCAGCTCTACGGCAGGAGACCCTGCTCAATGTCACGGACAGTGTCAGATATTCCGCGGCAAACCCGATCCTTGCCGCGGCCGCACCATTGCTGATGCTGTTCGGCCAGTTCAGGCTTATCCCCGTCGAGAGACAAGCCGAGCCGTTGGCCGAACATGTCACTGAGGCGATCGATAGGTTCGACAGGACAGTCGAGAAATCAGGTGTTGCCGAAGAGGATGCGCGGATTGCGAAATTCATCCTCTGCGAAACCGCCGACGATCTCGTCGGCAACCTGCCTTGGCCACAGAAAGATACTTGGGCGCAGCACAGCATGCTGTCGCAGTTCTTTCACGTCGAGCCCAGCGGCACAGGCTTCTTCGAAGCGCTGAACAAGGTCCTGGCCAGTCCCGAGGCACACTACGATCTGCTCGAACTGATGCATGTCTGCCTGTCGCTGGGGTTCGAGGGCCAGTACCGGGGCCTGACGCGCGAAGACAGCAATCTCGAACGCGTTCGGCGCGACGTCTACGAAACGCTTCGCTATTTCAGGGCACGCGCGGACGCGGACATCTCGCCCCACTGGCAGGGCTTGGCGTCGACCATGACGCAGCCGTCGACACGCCTGCCGCTCTGGGTCGTCGCGGCAGCCGTGTCGGCGCTGCTGACTGCTGCGTTCTTCGCACTGCGGGTCTTCATCACCAACGAAGGCGACGCTGCCGCCGGTGAATTGCTGGCGCTCAACCCATCGACGCCGATTACCATCGAACGGGCCAGCGTGGCGCCGTTGGCGGAGCCGGCGAAAATCGTCCCACCCGTCGCCACAACCACGCAGATCGATCGCATCCGTTCGGCACTGGCCAAGGAAGTCGAAGGCGGCGGGCTGACCATCGGCACGAAGGGCGACTTCATCGTTGTGGAAATCAACAATCTCCTGCTGTTCCAGTCCGGCAGGGCCGAGGCGAAGCCGGAGTTCCAGCCCATTGCCGCAGATATCGCCGCGGCTCTGGAACCCGAGCGCGGACCGATCAGGATTGTCGGCCATACGGACAATGTGAAGCCGCGGAAATCGAGCCCATTCAAGTCCAACTTCGATCTCTCCGTCGCCAGAGCGAAGGCCGTCGAAGCAATGATGGCACCGAAGTTCAGTGATCCTTCGCGACTAACGGTGGACGGCAAGGGCGAGGACGAACCGATCGCCGACAATGCGACGCCGGAAGGCCGCACCAAGAACCGCCGTGTCGATGTGATGATCGCCAAGGAGGAAACATTGTGAGCACGGCCAGTCGGGAGCGGCCATGACGCGTTGGCTGCTGCGGATATTCAGCATGATTGCGCTGGCCGGCTTTGCGGCGGCAGTGTGGTTTGCCGGACCCTTGATCCGCTTCGCCGATACCCGTCCTCTCGGGCCTGCCTGGCTGCGCGCGACTATCATCGGGGTGATCGTGGCAGCGCTCACGCTTTTCTACGGCCTGCGTTTCTGGCAAGCGAGAAAAGCGCAAAAAGCACTCGAAACCGTGGTCACACACAATGACGACCGCGATGACGACTCGCGGGTGCTCGAGGCCCGCGTGAATGAGGCCGTGGCGGCGCTCAAGCGGTCGAGCGGCAAACGCAATTTCCTTTATGAGATCCCCTGGTACATCGTCATCGGCCCGCCCGGTGCCGGCAAGACAACGGCGCTGGTCAATTCGGGTCTGAATTTTCCGCTGGCCGGTTCGGGTGATGCCCAGCCAGTTGCGGGCGTTGGCGGAACACGCTCCTGCGACTGGTGGTTTACCGACCAGGCCGTCCTGATCGACACAGCCGGACGCTACACGACGCAGGATTCCAATGCCGAGACCGACAAGAAGAGCTGGCTTGCCTTCTTGTCACTGCTCAAGAGAGCCCGCGCACGGCAACCGATAAACGGCGTCATCCTGGCCATCAGCCTCGCCGACCTCGTCAGCCTCGACGATCAGCAGCTTGACGCTCACGTCGTCGATATACGCAGTCGTCTGCGGGAAATCCACGAGACGCTGAAAATCCAGTTTCCCGTGTACCTGCTGTTCACCAAGGCCGACCTGGTTTCAGGGTTCATGGATTACTTCGGCGGCTTCGACGAGCCGCGCCGGCGCAAGGTCTGGGGCGCGACATTCCAGACCACGGATCGCAACAAGAATATGGCCGCCGAGGCTCCGGCCGAATTCGATGCACTGGCAAGACGCTTGGTGGAGGAGATGCCTGACCGCCTCCAGGAAGAGGCCGATCCGGTCGCGCGTATATCCATCTTTGGCTTTCCGGCGCAGTTTGGCGCGCTGAAGGAGCGAATTACCAATTTCATCGCCAGCCTGTTCGATCCGACCCGCAGCCAGGTGAATGTCAGCTTGCGTGGACTCTACTTCTCTTCAGGCACGCAAGAGGGAACGCCAATCGATCAGGTGTTGGGCGCGATCGGTCGCAATTTCGGCAGCAGCCCCCGCGCCCATCTTTCCGGAACCGGCAAAAGCTTCTTTTTGCACGATCTGCTGACGGGCGTCATTTTTGCCGAATCCGGATGGGTTTCGTATGACAAATCAGCTGTAAGACGTGCAACGATCGCCAGGTTCGCCGGCCTTGGCGCCATCGCGTTGATCGCTGCGGCGGCCCTCGGCACCCTAGCCCTGAGCTTCACAGCCAACAGGTCGCTGATCGCCTCCACCACGCAGGCCATAAGCCAGTATCGCCAGACGGCGGACGCGTTGCTCAAAAGCACCGAGGTCACCGATGTCGACCTCGAAAACGTCATTGGCCCGCTCGACCAGTTGCGCAATCTGCCGGCTGGGTTCGAAACCGGCGACGTGCCGACACCGATCGAGGAGACGTTCGGCCTCAGCCAGCGGGAGAGACTTCTTTCGGCATCCAAGACGGCTTACCGGGAAGCGCTGGAACGAATGTTCCGATCGCGCCTGCTGATCCAGGCCGAGCGGACGATCCAGGCCAGGATGGCCGATCCCGCCGCGCTCTACGAGCCGTTGAAAATCTACCTGATGCTTGGCGGCAAGGCGCCGAAGGTCGACGACGCGTTGATCATTTCCTGGATGAAGCACGATTGGGAGCAGAACCGGTATCCAGGTGAAAACAACCGCGAAGGACGCGAGCATCTCGAAAAGCACCTGGGTGCCATGCTTGCCTTGGACGACGCCTACGATCCGGTTTTCGAACTCAACCAGCCGCTCGTCCAAGCCGCTCAACGGTCGCTCGGGCGCATGAGCCTTGCCGACCGTGCCTCGGCTTTGGTCAAATCCGCAGTATACGCGGCAGCTCTGGATGATTTTTCTGTTTCCCTGAAAAGCGGCCCGGAAGCCCCGTTACTGTTCGAGCGGGTCGATGGCGGCGATCTGTCAGGCCTTCGTGTTCCCGGCCTCTATACTTATGCCGGCTTCAACAGCTTCTATCTCGTGCAACTCTCGCGCATTGCCCAGACGCTCGTCGACGACCAGTGGGTCCTCGGTGGCGGCGGCGAGCAAGGCGGCATCGATCAGGAGTTGCCCAAGCTCGGTCCCGAACTTCTCGACCGCTATGGCAAGGAGTTCGCAACGGCGTGGAACAGCGTTCTCGACGGGTTGAAATTCAAGGCGATGCTGAAGGACAAGCCGCGCTATATCGCGCTTTCCGCCGTCGCCTCGCCAACCTCGCCGATCGAACTGCTGTTTACGGCGATCGCCGACGAAACCGCTCTGACGCGGGACGCTGCTTCCGGCAAGGACTCAGCCACCGGGGTTGAAGGCGGCGCGGGCCAGTTACAGGACGCAGCAAGCGTGGCCAAGGGTCTGGCTCGCATCGGCATACAAATCGCCACCGGAAAATCGCAAACCCGTGCCGGCACGGGATCCTTAAGCGCGCAAAACCAGAATCCCGGGGCCAACATCGAAGCGCGATTCAGGCCGTTCCAGGCCCTGGTGAGCGGTGCTGCCGGACACCGCCCGATCGATGCCTTGACCCAGAATTTCCGCGATATCTACCAGAGCCTGCAACTGGCGACCGACGTCCCCTCCCAGACGGAACGCGTCAACGCAAACCTGCAGCTCCAGATAGCCACCCTTCGCGCCAATGTCTCGCGACTGCCCAAGCAACTCGGCCGGATGGTCAATGCGACGGCAGACGAGTTTGAAGGCAACGTCACCGAGACCTCGGTGGCAAATTTGAACCAGATGCTCGACCAGACGGTCACACAGCCCTGCGAGGCGGCGGTCAACGGCCGTTATCCTTTCGCCCGCAATGGCACCGAGGACATCGCGATGGCGGATTTCGCCAAACTGTTCGCTCCGGGCGGGCTGATGGACCGGTTCTTCGCACAGAACCTCGCATCGCTGATCGATATGACCGGTCAGGACTGGAGCTGGAAACAGGATGCTCGCTTCGGCCGCGACCTGTCGAAGTCGACGCTGAAGAACTTCCAGCTGGCGGCCGAAATCCGTAGCGCCTTTTTTCCCCAGGGCGGTTCGGTGCCCTCGGTGAGCGTGACCTTCACGCCCTTCTCACTGCATGGCGATGCCGATGCGGCGGTGCTCGATGTCGACGGCCAGACCGTCCAGAGCAACCAAGCGGGCAACATGCCGAGCATAGTGACCTGGCCGAGCGGCGCGGCTTCCGGATCCGCCAGTCTGAGCCTGACGCCGGAGATGCCAGGCCGCGAATCCGCCATCAAGTTCGAAGGGCCGTGGGCCCTGAAGCGACTTCTGGACAAGGCTGCCGTCACCGGCCACGACAGCAACATGCAAGCACGCTTCGTGATTGGCGGACGCGACGTTACTTATACGCTCCAGACAGGTTCAGGCTCCAACCACTTCTTCCTCCCGGCCCTTTCCGGATTCAGCTGTCCCAAGGCGTTTTGAGATGGGTTTGATCTGCTGATCATGGCGCCGATCCGCTGACCAGAGTTCAAACCCCGGTTTTCCTTAGTTTTCGGTACTTTAATGTTCGAGCCTGTGGCAAAGTGGCGCCAGCGAGCGTCCAAAGGTGCGCCGCAGAAGGACGCTTGAAAAGCGCTTGGTGGCAATTTGAATACTGTCGCCCTTTCCATCGAAAGCTTCGGCGTGAGCCACAAAGGCTGTGTCCGTGAGCTCAATGAAGACAGCTATCTAGTCGAGCCACAAACTGGCCTCTGGGTGGTAGCCGACGGAATGGGTGGACATGACGCCGGAGAGGTCGCTTCCGCCAGTATCGTCGATCATCTGTCAACAATCGGCATCGCGAGCTCGGCACCCGATCTTCGGGCCCGCTTCGAGGACAGGCTGAGCCGGGCCAATGCCGAAATCCGCAGCATATCGGAATCGCGCGGCATCACCATCGGCTCCACGGTCGCCGCCCTGTTGGCGATGGACGGACGATTTGCCTGCCTGTGGGCGGGCGACAGCCGGGTTTATCTGATCCGCAACGCCGCGATCTCGCAGATTTCGAAAGACCACACCGAAGTGCAGGAACTCTTGGATCGAGGCATGATCAGCGCGGTCGAGGCGCTCACCTGGCCACGCCGCAATGTCATCACACATGCGATCGGGGTCAGTGACGACTTCGTCATCGATTTCCAGCAGGGCGAACTGATGCCGGGAGACATTTTCGTGCTGGCCACCGATGGGCTGACGGCACATGTCACCGACCCCGAGATCGAGGCCGCCGTCGTGTCGGCTACACCTCAGGCGGCCGGAGAAAACCTGCTGGAAACGGTTCTGGCGCGAGGCGGAACGGACAATGTCACCATTGTGCTGGTTAAGATTGGGAACGGGCGCAATGGACAATCGCTCCACCCTGATCTGTCCAGAGCGGAGGGCCGAGGCTGATGAGCGCCGATGACAAGACGCGAATATCGCCGCAAGTGGCCAACACCGCTGTCGGTACGCAGCTCAGCGGCATCTACGAACTTGACGAACGGATCGCATTCGGCGGCATGGGCGAGGTCTATCGCGGCCACAACATCCAGACCGGCGACCATGTCGCGATCAAGATCGTGCTGCCCGAATTTGCCCGTGACCAGACGATCTTGTCCTTGTTCCGCAAGGAGGCCTCGATCCTCAACCACCTGTCGCATGATGCGGTCGTGCGATACCACGTCTTCACCATCGATCCCGGGATCGGCCGTCCCTACCTTGCCATGGAATTCGTCGACGGCGAGTCGCTGTACGACATCATGCGACGTGGTCCGATGCCGACGGATGAGGTGCGCAAGCTCTGCCATCGCCTCGCATCCGGCCTGAGCGCCGTGCATCAAGCGGGAGCAATCCATCGCGACCTCTCGCCGGACAATATCATCCTGCCGGGGGGCCGGGTCGACCGCGCAAAGATCATCGATTTCGGTATAGCGCGATCGGCGACCGTGGGCGGGGAGACACTGATCGGCGGGAAGTTCGCGGGAAAGTACAACTACGTTTCGCCCGAACAGCTCGGGCTGTACAGCGGCGACGTCAGTGAACAGTCCGACATTTACAGCCTTGGGCTGGTGCTGGCTGCCGCTCTGCGCGGGAAACCGATCGACATGAGCGGATCGCAGTTCGAGATCATCGAAAAGCGCCGGGCCGTGCCTGACCTCTCTGATATCGACGACGATTTTCGTGACATTGTCGAAGCCATGCTGCAACCGGATCCGCGAGACCGGCCGGTCAGCATGGCTGATATCGCCAGGATGACGCGTGGCGAAGACGAAGGAACAACGCCGCCGACGTCCATCACACCCCGCAACCGGCCAGCCGGGCAAACCCTTACTCCTGATCCCAAGGGCGGCCAGGCATCCAATGTCGCGGGACGCAACGCGCCGACGGCAACGGGCCCGGGCGAGCAGCGCTTCGTCCCGCATGTCCGGCCCGCGCATTTGTCCGAACCGCTGCCTTCGCCGGTCGCCGGCCCTCCGCGCGCGGTCACTGCGGATATGCCCAAGAAATCCACAAAGACCCCAACTATCGCGATCGCTGCCCTGGCGACACTAGCTGTCGCCTCAGGCGCGGGCCTGTATCTGAGCGGCTTCATGACGCCGGCAACGCCGATTGCCGGCAAGACATCGCTTTCCGCGCCCGAACCGTCAAAGCCTACACCGGAAACTTCGGCGCCGACCCTCACGGACAAAGTCGCGAACGCCCCTGAGCCGGCAAAGCCAGTTCCGCCCGTGCAGCCGGAGGCCAGCGTACCGCCGGCTGAAAACCAGCCAGATGCCTCGGCGGCTCAAAAGCCGCAGCCGGCCAAGCCCGCCGAACTCCCTTCGCAGACCGAGGAATCTGAGAAACCGCCGGCAATGGAAGCGCAACCGCAAACAGAGGCGGGCGTGCCGCCGGCTGGAAGCCAGGCAGATGCCAAGGCAGTGCAAACGCCGGAGCCGGCCAAGCCCACTGTCCCCGCGCAAACCGCGGGCCCCCCGGAGTCATCGGCAACGGACGCGCAGCAGCCATCCGAAAAGACACCGCCGGCCCAGCCAGAGTTTGTGGAGAGCCCAAAGCCCAAACCGGAGCCGCAGATCAGCCAGCCGGCAGAACCCAAGGTTGCCGGGCCGGCGCCCAAACCCACTGCAAGCCAGACGGATGCCGCGAACGCCGAGAGCCAAAAGACTGTGCCACCGGCGGCCAAGCAGCCGGACCAACCTGTCGTCGCGTTGAACGTACCCAAACCGGCCATTCCTCCGGCCGTGGACGACATCGCGCAACGAGTCTCCTGGGTTCGCGACTTCGGCGGCGGCGACTGTTTCTATGCGACCATGAATTCGCCAACCGACACCGCAGCCGCGATCGAAGGATTTGGAACAGCGGTCCAGCCATTCGAACGCATGCTGGGCGATTTCCAGGCGAAATTCCATGTGGAGCCCGACATCAGCGTCCGCCTCATTGAGCCGAGCCAGTGCGAAGTCACCAATTTTCTGCGCTTTCTGGGACAGACCGCGGCCGACAAGCCGCAGCTTGTTCTCGACCGGACGTCGGTGCCGAACGGTACGCCGATCAGCGGCACGCTGGTGACGCGTGGCGGGCTCATTTCCAGCGTGTTGCTGATCGATCACAAGGGCATGGTGTTTAATCTCGACGATCGCATCGTCGCACAGTCGGACAAAGCCACCTTCAGCATCCCGATTGGCCTCGGCGCCGCCGACAAGGCCGCTGGAAAGGCCGTGCCGCAGATCATAATGGTGATCACGGGACCCCAGGATATTGAGGCGGCCGCATTCTCGGCGCCGACGCCAGCCTCGGCGCTGCTACCCAAAATTCTCGAGGAAATCGAGACCAACGGATCTCAGTTCTCAGCCACTGCCAAGTATTTCCGGCTCGGCGGATAGCATGGGCGCCCGATGGAACGCTGCTCGTGTTTGCCCCACTCGTCTGCCGACCTGCCCATAAAGCAGTGTGAACCGGTTCGCGCCCTGCTCGCCTTGGCGGGCCACATGAAGCTTGCGGTCATCGCGGGCGCCGCGCTGCTGGCTGTGCTGTCATCCGGCGAAGCGCGAGCCGAATTCACGGTCTGCAATCAGACACTCGACGTCGTCAATCTCGCAGTCGGCCAGAAGGTCGACAATGCCGATCAGACAGACGGCTGGTGGACCATCGGCGCCAATCAGTGCGTGAATGTCATTCGCGAGGAACTGACCAACCGCTACATCTACATCTACGCAACGGACGTCTTCGGCCACGCGATCCTGACGGGATCGACCGAAATGTGCATCGAGCGAAGGCGTTTCTCGACCCGCGGCATCGACGAATGCTGGCAACGCGGCCATATCGCGGCGCAATTTCTCGAAGTCGATACGCTCGAACAGGCGCGGTGGACGTTCTTCCTGACCGGAAACAGCCCGTGACGCACACTATCGACACGAGCTTCAGGCAGAAGAAGCAGGCGCGCCTTGCGCTTCGCAGACGCAGGCTCTGGCGCCGGCTGCTTGCCGGTCTTGCCGCGATCATCATGCTGTCGATCGCCGTGGGCTTCTACCTCACCGCCGATTATTGGTCGTTCGGCGACGAAGACGAAGAGCTTCACGCGGTCGAAGGGGTGGACGACGTGCCGGCCGATGCATCGGTCTATGTGCCTGCCATTATCGACCTTGCCGGGGACCCGATGTGGATCACCCTTGCCCCCGACGCCGACGCCACGTCGAGGGGCCGTTCGATCGCGAAGCCGGCGGATCTCGATCAGGCCGGGATTTCTCCGCAGATCGAAATCCTGTCGGATGTGATGCTCAGCGCCAGCGAAAAATTCATGACGACGATACCGTCGACGCAGGAAGACTTCGCATTCTTCCAGGCGCAACGGCAGACCGCCCCGCCGCCGTCCAACGATCTGCAGGACGATCTTCAGCCGCCGGCGGGGGATCTGCAGAACGATCTTCAGCCCTCGCCTGCCCCCAACGAGGCTCCGGCTGCTTCGGGGCAGCAGATGGGCACCGACGATCCCGAAGCCGGCTGGGGTGAAACAATCGATGCAGGCGAAGCAGCCCTGCCCGCATTCCAGAAGACACAGATCGAAAACAACACGAGTGTCGCAACCGTCACGAATGAGTATCAGCGGTTCGAGGCGACCGAAGACACGTTCGTGAAAATCCTCAACGACCGCAGCCTGGACAGCGTTGCGCTCGATGCGCATTTCTCCGTCGAGGACGCCAGGCGGGCGGGCGAAGCGCTGAAGGCGCTTTTCAACCGGGAAGGCCTGGAACCGGGTTATGTCGTCGCCATGCGTGGTTTCAGGCCGACGCGCGAGACGACAACAATGTCGCTCATGCAGGTGTCGATCTACGCCAAGAGCGTCTTTGTCGGCACGCTGACGCGCAACGCCGCGGGTGCATTCGTATCGGGTGTCGATCCCTGGGTCCGCGAAGATCTGTTCAACTATTCGGGTGCACCGGAAGAAGGCACGCACAAGCGGCAATATCGCCTGCTCGACGCAATCTATTCGACGGCGGCGCGCAACAAAGTTCCGACCGGCGTGATCGGCGAAGCGATCATGTACCTATCGAGAGGACGGGACCTGGACGCCTTCGCCAGCGAGGACCAGCGCCTTGTCCTGATCTATTCACAAACGCCGCGCGGCAAGGGCGAGACCGACGGACGCGTGCTGTATGTCGGCGTGCAGGGTGCTGAAAAGAGCTTCGAATGCTTCGTCTTCCAGCAGAGCGACGGTCAGTTTGCATGCGTTACCGGCGACGATCAGATCCGCTCGCTGACGGTCATCAACGGCATGGTCACGCCGGTCAACGGGGTCATGACGTCCACCTTCGGTCCACGCAAGCACCCAATTCTGGGCGTGGTTCGCATCCACAAGGGCGTCGATTGGGCGGCTCCGGTGGGTACGCCGATCGCGGCCGCTTTCGACGGCGAGGTCACCTTCCAGGGCGACGGCGGCGGTTATGGCAACCTGGTGAAGATTGCGCATGCCAACGGACGCGAGACGCGCTACGCGCATATGCAGAAATTCGCGATAGCAAGCGGTGTCGGCACAAAGGTGAAGGCCGGCGACATCATTGGCTATATCGGCACCACCGGCCTGTCGACCGGGCCGCATCTGCATTTCGAACTCTATCAGAATGGCGGGGCGATCGACCCGCTGGGCACGGTGACCGCCGCGGTCGCAACGAGCGATCCTGCTGTCGAAACACTGACCGACCGTATCGTTCATGTCGAAAGTGGTGGCAGCGCCCGCGCCAAGAACCCGCTTTCTTCAGCAACCGGTGCCGGCCAATTCATATCGAAGACCTGGATCAGGATGATGAACACCTACCGTCCCGAACTGGCGCGCACACTTTCAAATGCGGATCTCCTTGCTCTGCGCTACGACTACACGATCTCGCGCGAGATGGTGCGCAATCTTGCGCGCGAGGGTGAAGCCTATCTTCGGGCGCGAGGCCACCAGATCACAGCCGGCCGGCTCTATCTCTGCCATTTCCTGGGCATGGAAGGCGCCCATCAGGTATTGTCGGCGTCGAGTTCGGCGCAATTGAGCGCCGTGCTCGGGTCGGCCGTCATTCAGGCCAACCCGTTCCTCACCGGCAAGACCGCCGGCTATGTCGTGGACTGGGCCGAAAGGAAAATGGGCCGAAAGCTCAGCCCCGCGGGGACCGGCGCAGGCCAACCGGTATCGACCACGACGGAAGTGCGCCAGACGTCGCCAGAGTTCGAAGAATACAAGCAAGCCATCACGGCCGTCATAAGCTCGCTTCAGAATACCCTTTGAACCTGCCCTCGCGGTTCATGAGTTCACCGTCAGACCATTGGTGTTCCGGCTGCAAAGTGTTACTATGGACAACTTTTTTCGGGTCCTTTGTGAACCAAGACCGTGGTCAGGATCACATACGCCCAAGAGCCATTTTGGCATAAGCGACATTGTCGCTGACGAAATTGAGCATGCGCAGACATCAACAGTGCGCCCTGCTGGGCGGAGGGCTGGTCCATGAAAGCGTTCATCGTATTTCTGAGCGGATTTCTCCTTTTTATCCTTGCCGCGTTCAGCGCTGAGGCAGCCGCGCCCGACGCCAAGCGCGTCGCACTGGTCATCGGCAACAGCAAGTATGTTCATGCTGTCGCTTTGCCCAACCCCGCCAACGACGCGCACCTCATCGCCTCCACGCTGCGCAATGCCGGCTTCGAGGTGATCGAGGGGATGGATCAGGACAATGCCGGCATGCACAGCCTCATCAGCCGGTTCACAGAGCAGTCTTACGATGCCGACCTCGCCGTCATCTTTTATGCCGGGCACGGCATGCAGGTCGACGGCAAGAATTTCCTGATACCGGTCGACGCCGAGTTGACGTCGCCGGCCTATCTCAAGACCCGCACCATTCAGGTCGAAGACTTCCTGGCGGCGCTGCCGCCTGATCCGGCGGTCGGCGTCATCATACTCGATGCCTGCCGCGACAATCCACTCGCCAGGACGTTGGCCGCCTCGCTGCCGAAGTCGCGTTCGTTGGGGTCCGGTCTGGCACCGATCGAAGCAAGATCGGACGGCGTAGGCACGGGCGGCATCCTGATCGCCTATGCAACGGATCCGGGCGCCATCGCTTTCGACGGCAACGGCGTCAACAGCCCTTACTCCACGGCGCTCGCCAGGCACCTGACCGAACCCGGCATTGAGATCCAGAGCGCGCTGACGCGCGTGCGCGGCGAAGTGACCGAGACGACGCAAGGTCGCCAGAGGCCTTGGCACAACGCGTCGCTGGGGCGCGAGGTCTTCATTGGAAAACCCGTTGTCGTGGCGGCGCCTGAAGCACAGCCTGCCAATGCCGGGGCGGCAACCGCCCCCACGCTGGTGGTTGGTGACCCGCCTTCCTGGGAAGTCGAGCAGCGGCTCTGGGATGAAGCCTCCAAGCGCAACTCGGTGCCGTTCTACGAGGCCTATCTCGAGCAGTTCCCAAACGGCCGCTTCGCCACGGTGGCGCGGCTGAACATCGACGAATTGAACGACCCGGAAGCCCAGAACCGGCAGGTCGCGGCACTCGATACGGACCAGGCGAACGCCAGTTCCGGCTCCGCAGTGCGCACCTCGGTCGGCGTCCCCGACGAGGTGAAGCAAACACCGGGCACCGAGTTGACGGAAAATGCCATTGGCCTCGACCGCCAGGGTCGCATCGACTTGCAATTGCGCATCGAAGCGTTGGGCAACGAGCTTGGCCGCGTCGACGGAAACATAGGCCCACAGACCCGCCAGGCGATCGGTATCTGGCAGGTGGAGAACGGCCTGCCGCAGACCAGCTATCTGACACGCGAGCAACTTGCATTCCTCGTGATCCAGACTGATCCGATGATGGAAACCGTGCGCGCCAGATATGCTGCCGATCAGGCCCGTGCGACGCAGCCGAAAAAACAGGTGGTAAAGAAGGTCCGCACGCAGAGACCGGTGGCACAGAAACCCCGCAAACAACAGCAGGTCGTTCAGAAGCGGCGCAACCGGGACACAGTGGTGCGGCAGGATGATGATCTTCCGCCGCCCCAGGATAACAACGACTTCCTCACCAAGGCGCTGATCTTCGGCACCGGTGTGGCTGTGGGCGGCGTGCTCAAGAACTGACCGCCGGCGTTCCTGGAACAGTGGCACGCGGTAGGTGCTATTGCGTCTTTATCCGCATTTCCACGCGGCGGTTAGCCGGATCGTACGGGTTGGGGCTGCGCGGATTCTTTTCGCCCATGCCGATCGGGTTGATGCGGGCGGCCTCGACACCATTGGCCGTCAGGAAGGCTGCCACCGATTGCGCTCGCCGTTGCGACAGGCCCTCGTTGTAGTGGACCGTGCCGGTGGCATCGGTGTAGCCTTCGACAACGAAGTTGAATGTGCTCAGCCGCCTGTCCTTCAGGGCCTTGGCGAACTCGTCGAGTTCACTGCGCGCTGTCGCGTCGAGTTCGGCCGAATCCAACCCGAAATTGATCAGCATATCGAGGCTGGATTTTTCGGCCGGCGCGTCTTTTGCCTTGGTCTTGCTGTTGCACTCTTCCTCGGTTCCTACACAAATTCCTCGCGACTTGCCGAGGTCGGCGGCGCCGGCAAAAAACTTCACGATGTCTTCTGATTTCTGAACAGGGTCGGCGGAAGCGTGAGTCGAGAAAAACACGACTGCCAACACCAAGGCTGAACTGCCCCACTGCATAGCGGTTACTCCTGTTTGAGCATCCGATTTCGATGGTGGTGATCATACCAAATTCCGGGGCAATTGTCTGTCGATAAACGCCAGGGGATGCGGCGGTGCCGGCAGTTGTTGCAGCGTCACCGGTTGAGACTTGACCCGCGCCGCGCCTGGGGCTTGAGTGGTTGGAGCTTCTCGATGAAGGCGTGGCGGTCATGGCCAATGAGCTCCGATTCAAAACGGCACAGGATCTCTTCATGGCTTGTCCCGCTATTGCCCGGGACATGAGAGCCCTTCCAACCGAACAGCAATCGATCGAGTTTTGCCGCGACCTGCTCGCCGGGCGCGTTCCCGAAGAGGCGATCACGTTCTGTGCCTACCTGCTTCCCGACCGGGCTGCGGTCTGGTGGGCGCATGAATGCCTGAGCCATCTGAGCGAGTTGCTCGATGGAACTGATCACGAGTTGCTCGCCTATGTTCGCGACTGGGTCGGTGAACCGGACAGCCATCGCCCCGCGGTGAGCCAGGCAGAGGCAACGCCGCCAACAACGCCGGGAGCCTGGATTGCCCGGGCGGCGGGATGGCGTGACAATGGTTCCTTTATTGTCGGATCTGTTGTCGGCGCAGAAGCACCATCGGCCTTGCAGCCGTTTCCTGCCGCCCATGCAATCAATGCGGGTGTTCTGGCCGGGCTGGCGCGTGTCGCACTGGTGGACCGCTTTGCCGTTCTTTCCGCGTTTGTCGAAATGGGCATCCAGATGGCCGAGATCGAGGCCCTGCGCCAATCGGCGGATGCTTACTTGCAGCCACCTTGAGCCCATTTGGCAAGCGCCACCTTGAAGCGCGTTCCAAGTGGATGTTGCAGGCGCAAAACAGAAGCATCGTTGGTGGCGAAATTTTTCGCCTGTTCGCATAGCCGTGCCTCGTCCCATTCATGGCAGCCGTCGCAATGTTTGTCCTCCCATACCGACTTGTCCAATCCCTCCACCGGGCTGAACAGGGGTTTGCCCTTGATCAGCTGGGCGATGCTCTTGCCATCGATTGCCGGATCACCGAAATCGATCGGATGGTCGAAAAAGATCGGATCGTCCGAAGCCAGCCTGGGGATCTTCTGACGCAGCACATCGAGCGCAAGCTGGTCGTCACTTTGGCCTGATGCGCCTGCAGCGCCGGTGTTGCTTGCGTCGGAGCCGCCTTCGGTTGGAGGTGCGCTCGCCTCGCCCACGATCAACGGCGCATTGAGATCGACCTTGTGCAGAACGACATCCGTTTTCAGCGAAACGTTGATCCAGGGACGCTGCTTGCCGGAGGTTGCCTTGAAGACGTCGCTGGTGACCCTGTTCATGGCGTCGGTGATGGAGACGTTGGATTCGCCGATACGCTTGAGGAGCGCCGAGGTGAAAGGCGAATGTTCGCCCGACCCGTCATAGGCAAGTTGATTGGGACTGGCGGCGAAAGCGACGAGCGTGCCGGTGCCACCATTCTCTACCGGGATCTCGGCAAGGCCGCTGCTGGCGCCGTTGACGCCCGCGGTCTTGGCCAGCACCTCGGCGAGGGGATTGTCGCGGCAAGCGTCGAGAAACACCAGACTGATGCTGGTCTCTCGCGACATCTGGCGCAAAACGAAATCAACCGACACGGCTTCGAAGTCGACGGAGGTTTCATCTTCCAGCGCAGCGTCGACTGGAAGCAGATAGTTCTTGCCCGAAACCTGCAGGCCGTGGCCGGCATAGAAAAACAGCGCGATGTCGGCACCGCGCACCTGTTTCGCGAACTGCACGATCGTCGCCTGTGTCTGCAGCTTGGTCAGGTCGAAGCCGGAAACGACCTCAAAATCGAGTTTCTTCAAGCGTTCGGCCATGGCCTGGGCGTCGCGCACCGGATTGGCGAGCGGCGCCGCGTGCTGGTACTGGGAATTGCCCAGAACCAGCGCGATGCGGCGCTCGGCACTGGCGGCTGTTACAGTCAAAAGCAAGGCAAGCGCGGCAAGCCCGGCGGCACGAAAGAGGCCACCGCAACAGGCGATCAGATCGGACCTCACCGGAACCTCAGTTCACGGGCTTGGTGGCGGAAAACTCGATCCGCCGATTGAGCGCCTTGTTCTTCGGCGTATCGTTGGCGGCAACCGGCCGCTCCTCGCCATAGCCGGCGGCGCTGACCTGATTGCGCGGAATACCCTCGGCAATCAAGGCGTCGGCAACCGCGTGGGCGCGCCGCTCCGACAACTGCTTGTTTGCGTCCGGCGATCCATCGGAATCGGTATAGCCGGAGATCTCGACCTTCAGGCTTGGGCATTTGCCAACGACACCTTCGACCTCCGTCAGCAATGGGCGGCTTTTCGCATCGAGCCGCGCGCTGGCCGGCCGGAAGTAGATGGCGCCGGTGCGTGAGAGCACGGCAAACCTGTTCAAGCATTCCTCATCGCTGAAGTTCGCCTTGGCGGCGTCGGTGGCAACGGGACCTACATCGGTCGAACTCGCCGCGGCGGTCTGGGTTGCAGCGGGCTTGCTGCCGTCGGCGGTGAAGACGAAATCGAACGACACCGACGCGGTGGGCACGATGTTGGTGACGTTGGCCGCCTGCTGGAGTTTGTCCACGTTCGGCAGCAAGCCGAAATCCTCCACGTGAACCGCGACGGGAGCTTCCGAAGCAACGGAGACCATGTCGTCACTGATCATGGTGACGACGATGCTGGCCTCGAGGTCCTTGTCGACGCCGTGCAGATTGAGACGGAAAGGCAGCGTCGACTTCACCCTGCGTTTTGTCGCGAGATCGGCGAATGCGGCGGGATCCACATTGGCCGTCAGCTCGGCCGTCGGGTATTTGAATGTCTCGAAAAACAGGAAGCGCATGCGGACATTGCGCAGGTCGACGCCGGTATCGACCGAATTGAGGTCGAAGGTGACCTTGGCATCACCCGCCGAGCTGAGCGTGCCGGTGATGTTCCTGATCTTGTTTGTCTCGACGATCGTGTTTTTCTTCACCGACTGGTAGGTGATCACCGAAGCCGTGGGATCAAGCGTCCAGTTCGGCGCTGCGTTGGCGGCTTGCGATGCGAGTAGCAGCAAGCCGGAAAGCGCGACGATCAGGCCAAGACCTCGTGTGGCGGGGCCTTTCAGCCTCGTCTTCCACCAGAATGCGACGACTTCGAACATGGAACGCCCCCTGACCAGGACCACCGTATCGACACGACACCTGGCGAGAGCATAGAGCACTTGCGGCTGGTTGGCGAGCAGTTGCAGCCGGTCTTCCGGTCAAGGTCCGGGGGCAGAGTTGGCGTGTCAAATGGTGGCAGGCGGCCTCGGCGAGCGGTGCCGCGAAACCCTGACCTGCTGTTAGCATTATCCCCAGCCGCCGCCTCCGCCACCAGTGCCACCGGTGCCGCCATTGCCGCCGCCCAAAGGTGGAACGACGACAGGTGCGGTTTCCTCAGTCGGTTCGACGAGTTTCTTGGCGATAGCCTTCTTCTGCCTGGTGATCTTTGGCGTGGTCGTCGTGCGAATGAGCTTCGGCCTGTGCTTTGTCGTCGTCACCGTCGGTTCGGCCTTGGGCGCGGGCGCAACGGACATGCAGCCCGCTACTGCCACCAGAGCGCCGGATAGAACTGTGGCGATCAATGCCTGCTTCACTGCCCTGCCCACGATTGCCTCCTCACTGATCAAAACAAGTCCCGACGCGGATTGGCTTGCTCCCAGACCGCTCTGGCCGCATTGACCAGTTGGTCGTCAAGCGAGCCCTTCGCCGGGATCTTCGACTTGAGTTCGCCACGCAATTGCTTGAGCGCGGCCGTTTTCGTCTTCACTTCGAATTTCGTCAGCGTCGTCTGGGCACCCGGCAATTCCTTGCGAAGATCAAGCGCGACCGCAAAGGCCAGATAGCGCACCGCTATCGTCTGGTCGGCATTGGCGCCCTTCTGCATTTCGAGCGCTGCGCGATCATATGCGCCGGACTGATCGCCGCGTGCCGTGGCCAACTCGAACAGTCTTTGCGCTTCGTCGAGGTTTTGCTCGACACCAACGCCATCCCGGTACATGCGCGCAAGGCTGGCCGGAGCGTAGGGCTGGCCTAGATCCATAGCCTTCTGGAATAGCCCCTGCGCCTGCTTGGGGTCCTTTTCGACACCCACGCCGGCCAGGTAGTTACGGCCGAGAAGGTTCATAGAATACATGTCCTGTCGCTGGACGCCGGCCTCCAGGAAGGCAACTGCACGGGCCGGGTCGGCGGTCACGCCGTTGCGGCCTTCCGTGAAGATCGCGGCGAGATCGTTCATGGCATAGGTGTGCCCCATCGCGGCCGCCTTGAGCAGCAGGTCCAGACCTTTGGCGGTATCAGGCTTGACGCCATAGCCATTGAACAAGGCGCGGCCCCACGACGTCATGCCGTAGGGATCGCCCTTGTCGGATGCCGCGGCGTAAAGCGCGTTGGCCTGCGTGCGGTCGATGACCAGACCGGTTCCCGTCGCATACATGTAGCCGAGTTCGAACACAGCACGCACATGTCCCTTCTTGGCGGCCTCCTCGATGGCTGTCTTCGCTTCCTCGACCTTGCCAGTTGCGAGCAGCGCGCGCCCCAGTTCGTAGCGGAAGCGTGGGACATCGGGATAAGCCTTCACAGCGGCTTCGCAAACCTCCACGGCGCCGGCGCCGATTTCGTTCGGCAGCAGGCCGGGAACGACGCCTTGCAGGTCCAGAGGCTCGCCGGCGGCGGAGTCGCACGGATCGACGGTTGGCGACAGTTTCATCGTGGCGGGCTTGGACGAACTGCTGTCCGCACGGATTTCGAAGCCGACCTCGACCGGCGCGGCTACGCCGATCTGAGGTTCGTAGCGCAGGCGGTCGACTTCAGCGGCCATCAGGCTGGACTGAGGTGACAGGGTTCTGTCGGGGAGCGAAAGGGTTCCTGTCGCGGGATATGCCGAAACTTTGAGACTGACCGCGGGATCGTCGGTCGGGAAATCCAGGTTAAGCGCAACCGGGCCCACGCCAACGGGAACATCAATGTCACGGTTTTCGATCGCCTCGGCGGCACCTGTGATATGAATGCCGCGCTCCACCACCTGTTGCTTTTGCTCGGCCGCGAGCGAGGCCATGACCTGTTCGCCATGGGCGCCTTCGCCGCTTTTGACCCGGAACACCAGGATGCCCTGGCTTTGACCGCCCCAATTGTCATGCGTGGCGTAGGCCAGCATATCCACCTCGTCCTGCGCGTCGACCCCCTTGGGCACATCCATCTGCAAACGCGGCAGGTCCTTGCCCTGGATCGGTTCGCCAACCTCGACAGGTTCGCCGTCCAGCATGAGGCGGCCGAGAGCAGGTGGTCTCTCGATGCTCACGGTGATCGTTCCGCCGTCGACATCGACCGGTTCCGGCAGGCCGAGATCGACTGGGCCCACTCCCGACAACACGATTTTCTCCAGCACCGGCGGCAGCGAGGGGCGGTTGCTGCGGCGCATCAGCACCACTTCGTCGATCAGCGACGAGTTCTCCCAGGGAACCTGCAGGCCTTTTGTTGCCTCCACCACATCCCGGCGCACCGCCGCCATGACCGTGCGGATCTCCTGGTTCGGGGCCAGCGCGCGACGGGAAAACGCCGCCGAAAACGGACTGAGGTCGCCGCTGCCGTCATAGGCCGCCGCCCCAGGCTCGGTGGCAAAGGCAATGAGCGTGTTCAGCGAGCTTCTGACCTGCGCGAGCCCGGCGTTGCCGGAGGTGATAAGCTGGTCTCTCAGCCAGTAATTCTTGCGCGGGAACGGATTGTTGCGGCAGGCATCGAGGACGATCACCTGGATCTTCGATTTCGAACGCATCTGTTCCAGGACATCGTTGAGCTTGATGGCCTGGACCTCGATGTCCGCCGCCTGCTTCAACGAGGCATCGACGGGAATCAGGAAGTTTTCGCCGCCGATCTGGAAACCGTGACCGGAATAGTAGACGACGGCGAGGTCGGCGCCATCGATCGCGGCAAGATAATTGCGGAACTGCTCTTCGAACTGCAGCTTGGTGAGATTGCTTGCAACGAAAACTTCGAACCCTGCCAGTCGAAACGTCTTGGAGACGTCCTCGGCATCCTTGACCGGGTTCTTCAGCGCCGGGAATTGCCGGTAGTCGGAATTGCCGATCACCAGGGCGACCCGTCGATCGGCCGACGCATCGAAGGTCGTAAGGGCCGCTACGAAGAAGACCGCGATGAATCCGCAAAGTCGGAGCATGGCCTGTTTCCACCGTCGCTACCTGATGACCACAAGCCCCCAAGGTTGCGGTATCAAGGCTGTTAAAGAGCTCACAATCAGCCGAGACAGGAACAGAAAACAAAAAACCGTCGCGACAGCAGGCACTTTCCCATCCGATCAGGATCTAAATTACCTCAGAGCCGAGCCATCCGCAATGAGTGTCAAACGGCGCCGGCATGGCTGTCTGGATCCGACGCACCCGCCAAGTCCCAATCCAACGACGGGTGCGCCTGATGCCATCCATCGGCTCCCACGGTGGACGGGAAGCGGTCCACCGAAGCCTTTCCGGTTCGATTTTCTTCGCCAAGAATCCTGCGGTTTCCGACAATGATCATCGCGTGTCGCAAAAAAGCTTTTTGGTATCAATCACTTCGCGTCGCTTCCGAGCGCACCCAGTTCCTATTTGTGATACACATTGTGAGACCTACTGTGATACAAATTATGTCCCAAAGGTAAACTTTTACAATAAATTCAATTACTTACTGGAAAACCGATGGTACCGTTGGCTGGGATCGAACCAGCGACCTCCGGATCCACAATCCGGCGCTCTAACCATCTGAGCTACAACGGCACGTTGCCCGAGCGGATCGAAACAGAAACTCATCCGCCCGCTCTGTCGTTCGGCGATGCGTCCTTACGGGCTTATGGATTCTAATTCAAGGCTTTTGGAAAGCAAAGGTCACTTCCCCACATCGACGCGGCATTTGCCTGGCAAGAAGACCAGGCGCCGGACAAAGAAAAAGGCCGGCGGGAGGAGGTGCCGGCCTTTTCCTGTTACGAGCCAGCGGGAGGAGGTGCTGGCTGGTCACCCCGGGGAGCAGAGGGAGGAGGTTCCACTCACCGGGTATTCCTTGATGGCTGCCATCATACACCTGATCGTTTTTAAGAAAATGCGACCTTTTGTTGCATCTTCCGATCATGCGCAAATGTTAGGCAACCTTGATTTCCTTCATCGCCTTCTCGAAGGCGGTCTTGATCGGCTTGGAGACGTCCTCGGCCGCCTTGGAGGCAACGGCCTGGAAGTCCTTGGCCTGCTCGACGGTCGATTCGACGCGCTTGCGCAGGAAGGCGGTCTGCAGCTCGACGACTTCCGACAGCGACTTGGCGCCGATCAGGGCCTCGAGGTGGGAAAAACCGGCCTCGGCATTGGCACGCAAAGCGGAGATGGTCTTGAGCGACAGGTCGTTGGAAACGGTCTTGGCGGTCTCGTAGGTCGACTCCAGAGCCTTCTGGGTCTCCTCGGCGCCGGTCTTCAGCTTGGCGTAGGCCTCTTTCGACTGCTCAACGCCCTTTTCGGCGAAAGCGCGGATCTGGTCGGTGGCCTTGGAAGCGTCGAAGCTCGGGAATTCAACGTTTTCGATCGTCTCGGCGGTCTTGGTCCTGGACATTTTCCATCCTTTTCAGCGGCAGCGGCTTTGACAGAAAGCCGTCTCGTTCATGTATGATGGCAATATAAAGGCAAATTTTGTGCATTGCAATATCTTTGTTGCAGTGCACCATAAATTTCTTTGGGCCGTTAACCAAGAGCCCAGATTCCAGCCTTTGCACGTTCTGGCTTGTGGACCTTCGCGCCTCCGGCTTTTATTAACAAAGCGTTAACTGCAAAATCGCCGCCCGTGAGGTCCGCCAAGCGCATGCCGTCCGAATATTCCTTCCTCGATGTCGCCGTGCTCGACGCGGTCCGCCAGCGCTTTGCGGCAGGCGACGCGATCGCGATCCTGTCGGCGGATCTGGAGCAGGTGATCTGGGCCAACGGGCCAGGAGCCGCGATGTTCGGTTATCCCGACATCGAGGCGATCATCGGCGCCTCGGCGCAGTTGCCCGTGATCGCCAGGCGCCAGATCATGGCGACCAGCGGATTTCCCGAGATTGGCAGTGACCGCGCCATCATGGTGCGGCTGGCGACCGGAATGACCAGCCGCGCCGTCGGCTTCCTGGCCAGTGCGGTGACCATGCCGGACGCCGAAAAGGCTATCATGCTGGCAGTGCCGGCGGCTCAGACGGGCTCGCGCAGTGCCGGCGAAATCGCCGCGCGCGCCATTAGCGGCTTCACCGAGGATGGTCATTTCATCGCCTTTGTCGATGCCCGGGGCAACGTCGAGGCGGCCTCGGAGGGATTTTCGGCGCTTGGCATCCTGCCGGAGACGCTGGCGGCACTGGTTGCCGACGTCGCAGCCGAGAGCGACCGCATCGTCAAGCGCCTTGTCCCCGGCGGCACGGCCTCCTATCCGGCTGGGCTGGCAAGATTAACCGAGGAGCGGCATCTGCTGGTGGTGATCGACGAGGACCAGCTCGACGACACCGCCCCCGCGGGCGAACATCCTACACAAACCATTGCCGAGGGGGCACCTGCTGGCGATGCGGCTTCCCAGCCGGAACAGGGTCGCCAGACACCGACCGACGAACCAGGCGCCGCGTTGCCGACCGAGGACGTCGCCGGATCGCGGCCGCATGCGATCGCCGACGCGACCGTACAGACGCCGACAGCGGCCAATAGCGATCAGCCGGCATTGGAGCGCACGCCGGCGCAGCACGACCATTGGTACTTCAACGCCGGCGAGGACGGAGGGCAACAGGCGCCGCGACCCGCCGCGCCCGGACCTGAAGCTCCGGCCGAACCGGCGGCCCTGGAAATCCAGTCCACTTCCGCGGCCACGCCGACGACCGTCTCGGCGATGGACCGCGCCGCGGCGCCGGTGCGTTTCGTCTGGCGCACCGATGCCGAAGGCAAGTTCAGCGCGCTGTCGCCGGAATTCGCCGACATCGTTGGCAAGCCGGGGGCCGACGTGATCGGCCCCCCCATAAGGGATTTAGCCGCTACAATAGGCCTAGACCCCACCCGCGCGATATACGGGCTCCACCAAACGCCCCATAACAGGTG